>CALVMY010000001.1 GCA_944349405.1 uncultured Bacilli bacterium
TTAATTTTCTTTTTAATGATTTTTTTAAAAAGCATTCTCTTCTACGACATTCTTGGATGGTTCCAGCTTTATTAACTTGTCTTTTGAATCTTCTTAAAGCTTCATCTAAAGTTTCACCTTCTCTAACGACTACTTTTGACATTTTTACCTTCACCTCCTTTGACGTTCGTCTTATATAATACTAAAAAATAATAAGAAAAACAATCAAAAATATAAGATTATTTCATCAAAGCAACGCCATTACTAGTTCCAATTCTCGATGCGCCAGCTTCAACAAATTTAACCATATCTTCGTGAGTTTTAACTCCGCCTGCAGCCTTAACACCCATTTCCGGGCCAACAGTTTTTCTCATTAATGCAACATCTTCTAATTTTGCACCCCATTTTGAAAAACCGGTTGATGTTTTTACAAAATCAGCTCCAGATTCCTTTACAAGTTTCGAAGCACGTACGATTTCTTCTTCATTTAATAAGCAACATTCAATAATTACTTTCAAAACATTATTAGGTATAGCTTTTCTAACCATTTTAAGTTCATTTAAAACATAATCGTCACGATGATCTTTCAAAGCACCAATATTTATAACAACGTCTACTTCGTCAGCACCAATTTCTACAGCATTTTTACTTTCGAATGCCTTAACCTCGGGTCTTGAAGCGCCCAATGGAAAGCCGGTTACCACGCAAACTTTAACATCGCTGCCAGCTAATTCTTTTTTTGCTAATTCAATATAACATGGATTAACGCAAACAGACATAAAATTATATTCTTTTGCTTCTCTACATAATTTAACTATTTCTTCCTCTGTAGCATCAGCCTTTAATAAAGTGTGGTCAATAAGTTTATTATATTCCATAAAATCTCCTTTTTATTTAACTATAATTCTAACAAAAAAAGACTCAAATTAGAGCCTTATTTTGAACCTTTTACTTTGATTACTTGTTTTCCGTCGTAATATCCGCAATTTTTGCAAACAGTGTGTGGTTTGCAAATTGCTCCGCAATGCGAGCAAACACTAACACCATTAACAGTTAATTTAATGTGTGATCTTCTCATTCTTTTTGCAGTTTTACTAACACTTCTAAATGGGACTCCCATAATATTATAAAAAAAAAAAAAAAATAATTATAAAGAAATTTGAGCAAAAATCAAATTATTTTCTTTTACAGTGTAAAAATCATTTTTTATAGACACATTCGATAATTTTTCCATTTATATTCTCTTTTGTTTCTAGGTTTATTTCTAAAAAATTTGATGAATGGCCTATAAACAAATTGTTCTTACAACTTTCAAATAAAAATTCCATTTTTTTATTTAAAAATTTGCTTTCATATTCATTTTCTAATTCATTTGATAATGAAATAAGTCGATTAACTCTTGCTTTTTTTATATTGCCATCTACCTGTTCTTTCATTTTTTCAGCGACAGTTCCTTTTCTAGGGGAATATGGAAAAACATGAATTTTTGAAAAAGAAATCTCTTTAGCAGTATCAAACGTTTCTAAAAAATCTTCTTCTGTCTCTCCTGGAAAGCCTACGATAATATCAGTAGAAATGGCTATATCAGGTCTAATTTCCCTTATTTTTCTAATTTTTTCTTTAAATTCATCTAAATTATATTTTCGATTCATTTTTTCAACTATTTTTTTACTGCCGCTTTGTAAAGGAATGTGTAAATGATTCGCGATATTGTTATATTTTGACAATAAATATAAAAATTTTTCATCAATATTACTCTCTTCAATGCTTGAAATTCTTAATCTATACAAATCTTTGTTATTAACTAAAATAAATTCTAAAAGATCTGAAAAACTAAAATTTTCATATAAATCAAAACCATAAGATGACATATCAATTCCTGTAAGAACTACTTCTTTATATCCGTTAATAATGAGATTATGTATTTCATTAGAAATATCTTCTTTTTTGCGACTTCTTGATCGTCCCCTTACATAAGGAATTAAACAATATGAGCAGAAATTATTACATCCATCTTGGATTTTTATATAAGCTCTAGTATTAAATAAAAAATGATCTAATTGAAGGTTTTCATAAGTCCACTTAATAGAATCTTTTAATGTTAGTTGTTTTTTAGTTGTTTTATAGTTATTTACAAGTGATAAAATTTTATCTCTATTTTGTGTTCCGATTACTATATCAGCACCTAAATTCTTTGAAATATTTTCTCCATCAAAAGAAGAATAACACCCCATTACAACCATAACAGAATTAGGGTATATTTTTCTATAATGTCTAATCATTTTTCGATCTTTAATTACCGAAGTATTTGTTACCGCACATGTATTTATGATAATTATAGAAGGGAACTCATCTTTATTTGGATCAAAAAGATGATAATTTTGTTTTTCTAATTCGTTTGCAATAGCTTCAACTTCATAACTATTAACCTTACAACCTAAAAAGTCTATTAAAAATGTTAAATCTTTTTCCATTTGCATAATTTTCTATAAACGTAATAACTAATTAAACTGTTTTCATACATCGAATATAGAAAGCCAGTTAAATTATTGTCATAATATTCTTTAATTACCAATTTTATCCTTTCAATAATCCTATCTTCGCTTGGATTCTTTAAATGTTTATCGAATAAACAAATAAAATTATCCAGATAACCTTGCTTATTTATTATAAAAATCGTTCTTAAATCATAATCATAAAAAGCAACCGAGGTTAAATCTTCTGAAACTCTTACAAATTTAGTGAAAAGTGAATCAAATAAATCGATTTGATAAGTTTCAAAAGGATTTACGATAAATGGCGCAAATTTTTTTGTTAAATCTATATAGGGTTCTTTAAATAATTCTTCAAAATTATTTGTATAAACTAAATTAGTAGAACGATTAAAGAAGGGAATAAATACCTTTTGATCTTCAATTTTTAAATATGGTAAATCTAAACTTCTTTCTTTGATATTCTCAATAATTTCATCTGTTGTATTGAAATTTTTATTGAGATATTCTTCTTCAATAATTTGTTCTAATGTATTTTTATTTAAAATTCCTTTTATAATAATATTTGCTTTAATAATATCGAATAATGAATCTGTATCAGCATAAAAAGCAAAAGAAGGCTCATTTTCTAAAACTCTTTTATATGATTTAAAAAAATTAAATTCTTCTGAATCATTAAAAAACTTCTTGTTTCTTTCAAAATATAAATAATCAAATAATTTCATCATAATTAATTCATAAAATAACTTAATAAAGAAATTAAAGAAAAGCAAGCAGTTTCACTTCTTAAAATTCGTTTCCCAAGTGATGTTAAAATATAACCATTATTTCTTGCATATGCAACTTCTTCTTTTGAAAAACCACCTTCTGGCCCAATTAAAATATTAATTGTTTTATATTTTAATTCTTCTAAATAAGACAAAACTTCAATTTTTTTATTTTTTGATTCGTCTTCATAAGCAATAAAATTTAAATCGTCTTTAAATTTTATAATATCTTTATAATCAATAATTTTAGCTAAAATCATTAAAGAACTTCTTTTTGATTGTTCAGAAGCTTCTTTAATTATTTTATTAAAACGTTCTAATTTTTTATTCTTGTTTTTATCATCAATTTTGGCAACACATCTTGAAGAATTAATTAAAACTACTTCGTTTACACCTAATTCACAAGCTTTTTGAATAACTAAATCAAGTTTTTCTCCTTTTGGAATACAATACAATAATCTTAAGTATCCTTGAAGTTCATTATTTTCTTCTACTTTTTTTACTATTTCATATTTAAAAGGAGTAATTGAAATAATTCTAACTAAAAATATTCCTTCGTTATTAACAATTTCAAAAGAATCGAACATTTTCATTCGCATAACTTTTAAAATATGAAAAACATCATCATTAGTTAATGAGTATCCATTTTCTTTTTTTAAAAAATATCTTTGCATTATTTTAAATAAACTCCATTTTTATCTTTTAAATGATTTTTCATTTTAAAAAATTTGAATATTCCGTATAAAAGATAAAGAAAATATAAAACGGCTAAAGGAACAAAAATAGCGATTAAAACTAAAGTATTATTAATTAAATAAATAGTCAAAAAGGCAACTAGCCACAAACCAAAATTAACTAATAATCTAATGAGGGCTAAATTTGTAAAACCTAAATAAAATAAATCAACACTAAAAAATCCTAAAAAAATTGAAAACAATGAATAGACTTTATAACTTTTTTCATTAAACGCGAGATCTTCCTCTTTTATTTTATCAATTGCTTGAGTTGTATCAGAAGAATCTACAAATTTTTCAATAGGATTTTTAACTCCGCAATAAGGACAAAATTCTTTATTAAACTTTGTCAATTTTTCACCACAATTTTTACATTTTAACATTTCTTTTATTCTCTCTTTTCATTCTTATTTAAATAGTTATTAAATTCTAAAATTAAGGAAATTATTCTTTGGTCTTTTTTTATAACGTCATTAAAAAGATGAGATATCATTTCTTCCTTTATTGTATAATAAAACTCACCCATTGATAAAGTAATTGCTAAAATTGTATCAGTATCGCCATTAAAAAGAATGACATTTTCAATTAGTTCTTCCAATGAATTAGTATTAAAAAATAAATAAAATGAATTTAAACGTGTTTGAAAAGCAAAAACGCTATTATTCTTAACTTTTATATTATCGAAATTAATTTTATAAGTCTTAAATAAAAATTCCTTTATATATTCTTTGTCTTTTTTATGTTTTAAAAAATATAAACACTCCACATAAATTAGTGAAGAAGTAATAGCTTCTTCACTATTATGTGTAGTAGAGACATTTTTAAGCGTCTCAAACTTTATTTCTTTTAAATTATCATAATAATAAACAATTGGTGAAATGCGCATTAATGCACCATTGCCTTTAGAATTATAGCCTTCTTTTCTATCAGATTTTGCCCAGATAGTAAACATTTCTCCATAGCGAGAATTAGGATATAAGTTATACCATTTTTTTAAATAAAAATAATAATCTTCTTTATTAATTGAATTAAGTAAATAATCCATAGTTGCTAAAGTTAGAATCGAATCATCGCTTAAAGAGTTTTTTCCATCTTTAAAAAGAGGATATATTTTTTCTTTTAAACCGATTCTATTTTCGTATACTGAACCAATAGTATCGCCTAATATTGCACCTATACATTTAATATTTTCCATAAAAAAACTAGTTAATTTAACTAGTTTTATTATAGAGTTCAAAACTTATTTTTTAAAGTTTTTCATAAATTTGTCAAAGAATGAATCGCCTTTATCTGTAGCTTTTTTATATTCATCAAGAGCTCTTTTTTGGTCTTTATTTAAATAAGTAGGTATTTTAATTTCGACATGAACATACTCATCTCCATATCCATTACCTCTTAATTCTTTAATACCTTTATCTTTTAATCTAAATATTGAATCAGGTTGAGTTCCGCTCGGAATTTTTAAATCAACTTCTCCATATACAGTAGGTACTGTAATAACAGTTCCTAAAACTGCATCGATAAAATCTAATGGAATAGTGATGTGAACATTATTACCATCACGTTTAAAGTAATTATGTTCACTGACAATAACTTCAATATATAAATCTCCGTTTTCTCCTCCGTTTGCGCCTCTTTCACCCTTTCCTGCAACTCTAATTTGTTGTCCAGATTGAATGCCGGCCGGAATATTTATTTCGATATCTTTTTTAACTCTACTATAACCTTTTCCACCACAAGTAGGACATTTAGTTTTAATTAATTTACCACTTCCGCCACAATATGGACATTGGCTTTCTGATTGCATCGTTCCAAAAAATGTTTGGGTTTGTCTAATAACTCTGCCTTTTCCATTACAATGAGGGCATTTTTCAAACTCGGTTCCACTTTTAGCGCCTGTTCCATTACAATCCTTACAATTTTCATCATAACTAACTGGAATAGTGACTTTTTTGCCATTTACAGCATCCATAAAATTAATACGGATACGCATCAATGTATCATCTCCACGTCTTGGCCCGTAAGATGAACGACGAGAACTTCCGCCAAATCCACCGAACATTTGAGATAAAATATCGTTTATATCTCCAAAATCTCCGCCAAAATTAAATCCTTCAAATCCACTACCAGCAAATGGATTTTGGCCGCCACTTGCTTGATCAAAAGCAGCTTGACCGAATTGGTCATAAGTTCTTCTTTTATTTTCATCGCTTAAAACAGAATAAGCTTCGGTAGCCTCTTTAAATTTTTCAGCATTACCAGTCTCTTTATTATCTGGATGGTATTTTTTTGCTAATTTACGATAAGCACTTTTAATCTCATCCTGAGAAGCAGATTTATTAACGCCCAAAACTTCATAATAATCACGTTTACTACTTGCCATAATCTTCCCCTTTCATATTAATAATTAAAGGGAAGTTAAACTTCCCTTAAAGACTATTTATCAGTGAAATCTGCATCGATAACATCATCATCTTTTTTTGTGTTATCATTACTACTTTCACTAGTTGAAGAATTTTCAGTAGTTGTATTTTCGTTGTTATTTGCTTGAGCATTAGCATTAGGATTTGCTTGAGCTTGTTGCATATAAGCAGCGGCTTTTTCAAGTTCATTAAGTCTATTCCTTAATGTATTGATGTCATTATTATCTAAAGCTGTTTTTAATTCATCTCTTAATTTTTGAGTTTCTTCTTTTTGCTTTGGATCGATAGAATCACCCTTTTCTCTTAAAGCATTATCAATTTCAGAAATAAAAGATTCGGCTTTATTTTTAATTTCAACTTCTTCTTTTCTCTTTTCATCTGCTTCTTTATTAGCTTCAGCTTCTCTAACCATTCTATCAATTTCTTCTTTTGATAAACCATTAGAGCCAGAAATTGTAATTTCTTGTTCTTTTTGTGTATCTAAATCTTTTGCACTAACTTTAACAATACCATTAACATCAATATTAAATGTAACTTCAATTCTTGGAGTTCCTCTAGGAGCTGGTTTAATTCCAGTTAAAGCGAAATGTCCAAGCAATTTATTATCATGAGCCATTGGTCTTTCACCTTGATAAACCATGATGTCAACAGCAGGTTGATTATCAGCAGCGGTCGAGAAAATTTGAGATTTTGTTGTTGGAATTGTTGTGTTTCTTGGAATTAAAGGAGTCATAACCCCACCCATAGTTTCAATACCTAAAGTTAAAGGAGTAACATCAAGAAGAATAACATCTTTAACATCGCCACTTAAAATACCACCTTGGAAAGCTGCACCGATAGAAACTGCTTCATCTGGATTAACCGAAAGATTAAGATGTTTTCCAGTAATTCTTGTTACTAATTCTTGAACAGCAGGCATTCTAATCGAACCACCAATTAATAATACTTCATCAATATCATTATAAGTTAACTTAGCATCACGAATTGCATTTTCAAGTGGAGCAACACATCTATCAAGTAAGTGTTTAGTTAATTCTTGGAATTTTGCTCTTGATAATGTTGTTTCAAAAGAAATAGGGCCATTTGAACCCATACCAATAAATGGTAATGAAATAGTAGTTTCTAAGTTAGAAGAAAGTTCAATTTTTGCTTTTTCAGCAGCATCTTTATATCTTTGAAGAGCCATATTATCATTAATATCAACCCCATGTTGAATTTTAATTTGAGCTTTAATCCAATCAGCAATAACATTATCCCAGTCATCACCGCCAAGTTTGTTATCGCCTGAAGTAGAAACAACTTCGAATGTTCCGTCGCCAATATCAAGAATAGAAACATCGAGTGTACCACCACCAAGGTCAAAAACACAGATTTTTTCACTCTTATCTTTGCCAAGACCATAAGCTAAAGCAGCTGCTGTTGGTTCATTAATAATTCTTACGACATCAAGACCGGCAATTGTACCAGCATCTTTAGTTGCTTGTCTTTGTGCATCATTAAAATATGCAGGAACAGTAATAACTGCTTTTTTTACTTCATGACCAATATTCTTTTCTGCATAAGATTTCATATAAGCAAGTACTTTTGCACTAATTTCTTGTGGAGTGAAATCTTTATTTAAACAATTAATATGTACTTTTTCATCAGTACCCATTTTTCTTTTAATTGAAGAAACTGTATCTGGATTAGTAATTGCTTGTCTTTTTGCAGCATTACCAACAATTTCTTCACCATTAGCTTTAAATCCTACAACTGATGGAGTTGTCATTGTTCCTTCTGGATTAGGGATAACTTTAACTGTTCCATCACTTTGTAAATAAGAAACAACAGAGTTTGTTGTACCTAAGTCAATACCTAAAATAATTTCTTTTGCCATAAAATATTTTCCTCCTAAAATTATTTATCTAATTGGCTTTCACCATCATCATTATTTTTTGTTTCAACTTCATGAGCACTTACTTTAACCATTGCTGGTCTAACTAAATGATCATGTAATTTATATCCTTTTAAAATAACTTCTTTTACTAAATTTTCTTCACCACCATCTTTAATTTTTTCGACGGCGTGCATTGTTTTTTCATCAAATTTGGAATTTAAACTTGGTTCGATAATTTGAATACCTTCGTTATTTAAGATATTCAATAAATTTGAATGCACAAACTTGAATCCCGTTAAAAAGTTTTTGGTTTCCTCAGATTTTGGGTCATGCTTTAAAGCCATTTCAAATGAATCTAAAACACTTACTAAATCTGAAACAAATCCTTCAAGTCTATATTTAATTGCCTCATTATGGTCTTTTTGAATATCTTTTCTTAAGTTTGCCATATCAGCATAAACTCGATAATATTCATTTTTCCAATGTTCAATATCAGTTTTTAATTTAGCAATTTCATCATCTTTTTTTGCCAGCTTTCTTTTATAAGAAGCTTTCATATCTAAAGGTTCATTTTTTTCAGAATCGTTTTCTTGTTTACATTCACAATTTTCATTATGCTCATGTTCATGATTGCAACAACAATGTTCATCATGATTATGTTCGTGATTGCAACAATGTTCGCCTCCATCATGATTTTCACAACTAT
>CALVMY010000002.1 GCA_944349405.1 uncultured Bacilli bacterium
TATTTTTCATAATAAATCATTCCTTCTTTCTTTAATTTATTTTTTAAACTAATAAAATTCATTACTACAACAAATAACATTAAAAAAGTTAATGCGGCTAAAATAATATTTTTAAAATCTTCATTGATATAGAAATATATTAATAAGCCAACCACACTCATTAAAAGAGGGTAAAATAAAGAAATAAAAATAAAAAAAGAATATATTTTTAAATCAGTATAACTCTTTAAACGATTACTACTTAAATAAGGTTTTCTAATATCATAATTCATAAATGTAAATATTAAAAATAAGGTAGAAAATAAGCTAAATAAAAACACATAAAAAGCATTAGCAAAAGATAATAAATTACTTATTGTTATCATTAAAAAATTAATGATATTAACAATAATTACTATAGATATATTTAAAAAATATTTAACATTTAAAACTTTACTAATTTTAACAGGTAAAGTTTTAAATGTTACAAAATATTCATTTTCCCTACTTATAATAAATGACCCACCTAATGCTATAAAAGATATTAATAAAGTAGAGACAAAATAAATTAATAATGAATAAATATTTTCTAATTCACCAATATATGAAACGACTAATTCTTTTAAGGGAAAAGACACTAAATATACCAAAAGTGGAGAAAATAATAAAAGAATAAAATAAGAGAATAATAATGATGAGTTTCTAAATAATAAAATAAATTCTTTTTTTATTAAGGAATAAGTTAATGAATGAGTTTTTAATCTTGTGCCTCTTATCTTTAAATCATTAATATTTTCAATATTTTCTTTATATTTTGAATAAAATAATAAAAGAAAATATGAAAATATTCCTGAAATTAATCCAATTAAAACAACAAAAAGAGAAAATAAAATATTTGAATCATTAAATGAAGTAATAAAAAGATTTGAAATTTCAAAATAAGAAATGTTCTTTTTAAAAGAAGCTACACTTTCAATATTAAAAATCTCATCAATTCTCTCTTGAGATATAATATCGATGAATATAGAGAAAACATAATAATATATAAATGAAAATAAAAGTATTAAGATTATTCCAATAATTAATAAAAGTAATGAATGTTTTTTGACAAATTCTTTAATATAAATTGAAGGAAATGATATAAGCGAGGCAATAAAAACATTAAAAAGATTGTAAAATAAAGATAAAACGATTCCTAAAATATAATAAGCCAATCCCATTTTTAAACTAATTCCATATCCAATAAATATTGGTAAAAATAATATTAAAAAAGCAAAATAAGATTTTATATAGATAAAAATTAATTTAATAAAAATTAATTTTTTATTATTTAAAGGTAAAGTTTTATCTATTTCATAATCATTTTTGTTAAAAATTGATTTATTAATAGAGATAATAGAAGAAAAAATAGTAAATGCATCAATTACTAGTATTGATAAAATAAACATCTCTTTTGATGCATCATAATAAATAAATCTTTCGTTCAAAGATACGAAAATAAAAGTTAATAATGTAACTAATAAAATTGAAATAATAATATTAAAAAATAATGAAAATAGCTTATCTTTATAAGATTTGATGTTATTTTTTATATTTGATAAATATTCTTTTTTAAAATATAACTTAAATTCGCCCATAATTACACTTCTCTATTTTATTAAAAACTTATATCTACTCGCTTACTACTAGTTATTAACTAATTATTCTGCTATTTAGATAAATCGTTTAATCTTCTAAACTCATCAATTAATGAGAATGAAGGATTGCTAAAATCGTTAGAGTCATAAACTCTAGATAATTTTGTATGATTCAAGAATACAACTCGATCACAAATTTTTTCTACTACATCAATATTATGTGAAGTTAAAAAGACACTATTTCCTCTATTTTTAAAATTTATAATCTCCTTAATAAGTAAATCAGCCATGTTTATGTCTAACCCTACTAATGGTTCATCTAAAATCCAAAGTTTAGGTTCATGAATTAAAGCTGCAATTATTGAAACTTTTTGTTTCATGCCTCTTGAATAATCTTTAATCAATTTGTTTTCGTCTTTTTTAAGATCAAATTCATTCATGTAATAATTATATCTTTCAGTAAATACACCTTTTTTAACTTTAAAAATAGAAGCAATGAAAGAAAGGTATTCTTTGGCGGACATTAAAGTATAGGAAGAAGATTCATCATTTGTTAAACCAAAATTAAATTTAGCTTTTCTTTCTTCTTTTTTTATATCGTGATTAGCAATTTTTATTTCGCCACCATCGAAAGGAATAATCGAAGAAATACATTTAATTGTGGTTGATTTACCAATACCATTACTGCCAATAAAACCAAAAACCTCTCCTTTATAAACCTTTAAAGAGATGTTATCTAAAATAAGAGTATTTCCATATGATTTATGTAAATTATTAATTTCTAAGACTATTTCTTTTTCTGCCATAATTTTTGTCCTTTCTAATTAATATATAGTATATTTTAAAAATTTTCCTCGCCATATTTAAACGCAATTAATCTTCTTTTTCCATCATTTTTAACTATTTTAAGATTAAATAATTCCTTATTAGCTAAATTTGTCTTACTTATTATATTTGAAAATAATAAAAGAGTTATATCAATACCACCTGTTGTAATATAAAATATTGGGAATGCTTCTGAAAACATATATACCATATAAGGAATAAGAATAATAAAGAATAACATTATATCTTTAAGATATTCTTTATTATTCTTTATTAAAAAATTCATCTTTTTAAAAATAATAATAAATATAACTAAATAAATAATAATTGAAACGATTCCTCCGACTGAAAACCATTCAATATAACCATTATGATAATTAACAAAATATCCACCAATATTTTGATAACTTCTTAGTATTAGATCATTTAAGTTATATCCAACTCCAAAAATAATGTCATTAAGATTATATATCGAATAACCGATTTCAATAATTGAAAATCTTTCTCCTATTTTTGAAAAAAATAATTTAAATAAATCTAATATAGAATAATAAACAACATTATTATTCCCATCATTATTAACTATTTCTTTTATAACAAAATTTTTAATTAAAAATGTATCTAAAAATAAATATATAAAAATAAAAGTTGTTAAAGATAATAAAATAGTAAATAGCAATTTATTTTTATAAAACGAACGATACAAACCATAAAAATATAATAATCTTAAAACTAAGGAAGAGCCTAAAAAAGCCGTTCTAGAACCACTAAAAAATATAAAGAAATAAAAAATAAAATTTAATATTATTAAATAATACTTTTTATGAGTAATCATAAAAAGTGTGTTAGAAAGAATTGCTAAAAATAACAAATGTCCAAAAACATTAGTCACTTGAAAAAAACTTTGTATTCTTACACCGCTATTATCTAAACCCCATTTAGTAAAGAAAGATGGATTTTGAATAATAGATAAATAATCATTTGCTTCAAAAATAAAAGAATAAATAATTGCACTAAAAGCGATAGTTATATTACAAATAAAAAGTATTTTTACAATAAAATTGTTTATATCCTTAAATTCTTTAATTAAATTAAAAACAATAAAATATAAGATTAGTCCGAAAAAGACTTGTGAAACACTAATACATTTATCTAATCTAGTTATTCGAGGATATATATTTTCCGATGGATTCAGCTCATTATAAAAATATAAATGAGAATAATCTTTTAAAAATGTTAATAAAGTAAAATAAACAAATATTAAAAATATAAATATAAAAGCAATATTAATTTTTTTGTCAAATTTAATTAATTTTGATCTAAAACCAATAAAAAGTATAAAAAAATCTAAAATAAATATAGCTAACGAGAAAAAGATAAAACCGTACTTATTAACGCCATTTGAAAATTGACCATCATTAGCATTAGCATATTCTCCATAAATTAAAGTTAAAACAATAGCAAAAAAGATTAGCATTAAATAAGCTAAATTAAGAAAATTTAAATTTTTAA
>CALVMY010000003.1 GCA_944349405.1 uncultured Bacilli bacterium
TCATTACTTTTAATTTCTCAAATGTTCTCTTCTGAAGGATTTATCAATGGTATTTTAACTTCACTAGGACTTGAGAAACTCGTATTCTCACTCAATACAGTTTGGGCTAGAATATTTGTTATCGTTATCAACGTTTGGGTTGGTATTCCTTATACTGTCCTTTCATGTACAGGTATTTTGATGAATATTCCTGATGATTTATATGAATCGGCTAAAATTGATGGTGCTAACGCATTTAGAATGTATGCTAACATCACTCTCCCATATATGATGTTTGTTATGGGACCTAGTTTGATTTCAAGTTTCGTTGGAAATATTAACAATTTCAACGTTATCTTCCTTTTAACAGGTGGTGTTCCAGTTAATACAGATAAATTTATTGCTGGTGATACTGATCTTTTAGTTACTTGGTTATATAAATTAACCGTTAATGAAAATAACTATAAGATGGCATCCGTTATTGGTATTATCGTTTTCGTTATCGTTGCTGTTATTTCTCTTATTTTCTATTCAAGAAGTAAAGCGGTTACAAATGAGGAGGAATTCCAATAGTATGACAAGTATCGGTGAAAGAAAATATAAGTCACAAAGAAGAAATAGAATTATTACAAATACTATTACTTATATTATCTTAATTATTATTTCTCTTGTTTGGATTTTCCCGTTTGTTTATTTAGTTTTTCAATCATTTAGAGGCGAATCTACAAATGTTGTTAGTTATTTAGTTCCACATGAATGGACATTTGATAACTACATTGCTTTATTTGATTTAACAGGACGATATCCATTTATGAGATGGTATTTGAACACATTAATGATTGCTGTTATCTCATGTATTTTCCAAACAATTTTAACTTTAATGGTCTCTTATTGTTTATCAAGATTAAGATTCAGAGGAAGAAAAGGAATCATGAAAATGATTTTAGTTATTGGTATGTTCCCTGGATTCTTATCAATGATTGCGATCTATTTCGTTTTAAGAGAACTTGGTATGGTTGGTAATCCAGTTGGTCTTATCTTAGTTTATGTTGCTGGATCGGCAATGGGATATTATGTTGTCAAAGGTTTCTTTGATACTATTCCAAAGTCACTTGATGAAGCTGCAATGATTGATGGCGCAACTAAAAATACAATCTTCTGGAAGATTATTTTACCATTATCAAAACCAATTGTTATTTATACAATTTTAACAACATTCGTTTCTCCTTGGGGCGACTTCATGATGAGTAGTTATCTCCTTGGAACTAATGCAAATAACTGGACAGTTGCTATTGGCTTGCAAAACTGGTTAACAGCTAACAACGGTCAAAGTTTAAACGAATATTTTACAAGATTCTGCGCTGGCGCAGTATTTACCTCAATTCCAATCGTTATCTTCTTCTTTATCTTACAAAGATACTATGTTGAAGGTGTTACTGGCGGAGCTGTTAAAGGTTAATAATTATGAAAAAGAAGTTTCTAGCAACATTATTATTACCTTTAACATTAATCTCTTGTTCAACAAATAATTATTCTTTCTATGATGAATATGAATATACTCCATTAGATGAAAGTGATAATTATCGAACATTTTATGAAATATTCCCAAGTTCATATTATGATTCAAATGGTGATGGAAACGGTGATTTACAAGGTATAATTCAAAAACTTGATTATATCGACAATATGGGATTTAATGGAATTTGGTTGACTCCTATACATGAATCGCCTTCATATCATGGATATGATGTAAATGATTATTATTCAATAAATCCAAAACTTGGAACAATGGACGATTATCGAAAACTTGTTGAAGAATGCCATAAAAGAGATATAAAAATTGTTTTAGATTTAGTTTTAAATCATACTTCTCCACAACACGAATGGTTCCAAAAAGGTGTACAAGCTTTTAAAGAAGGCAATGGTGGAGAATACTCTGATTATTATAATTTCTCATTAACTGAGGATCTGATTCATAGCTTTAAATATGATGGAGTATGGTATGAATCTGGATTTGGCGGAGGTTCGATGCCAGATTTAAATCTTGATAGTGAAAATGTAAGAAGAGAAATTGAAGATATTATTAAATTTTATATCGATGATGTTGGAATAGACGGATTTAGATTGGATGCAGTACCTTGGTATTTTAAAGGTGATGAGGAAAAAAATATAGAAACATTATCATGGATTAACAAAGTCACTAAGTCCTACAATGAAAACGCTTATATTGTTGCAGAAGCTTGGGAAGGAGCTGGAACAATTACCCGTTATTATGAAAGCGGAATTGACAGTTTCTTTGCTTATAATTCAAATCCATTAGGTGTTGAAATATCTCGTTATATGGTTAGAAATGATGCTAATTCATATGTAACGAAGATAGAGTTCTTAATAGAACAAGCTGGAGAATACATTCCTGCACCATTTATTACAAATCATGATAATCCTCGTTCTTGTAATGTTGTACAAGGACGTAAAGATGAATCAAAAGCAAAATTCGGCCAAGGAATTATGCAAATGATGAGTGGAGCAACATTTACTTATTATGGTGATGAAATTGGAATGATGGCGGCAAATCCACCTGATGAAAATGTTCGTACAGCAATGTTATGGGGCGAAGAAGAGGGAATGTGCAACAATCCTTCCGGAACAACACAAACAGAAATTGTTTACCCAACTGTTGCTGAACAAATGGAAGATGAAAATTCGATCCTTGTTTATTATAGAAATGCTAACCGAATTAGAGATAAATATCCTGCAATTAGAAAAGGAAGCATTGAAATTATCGATAATTCGAATAAAGAAGTTTGTTTTATAAAAAAGGACGATGGTCAAAATTCTTGTTATCTCTTAATTAATTTCGGTTTAGAAAATAATCAAGTCGATTTATCGAAATTAAATTTAGATGAAATAAAATATGATTCATTATTAACTAATAATGAAGAAGAAGTTACGCTAACTAACCGCATTATGACATTGCCAAAATATGCAATTGTCGTTATTCAAGGTTAACATAGAAGGGGAGAAACTAATGGCAAACTTAAGTTTAAGACATATTTATAAAGTTTATCCAAATGGTGCAAAAGCAGTAAGTGACTTCAATATGGAAATTGAAGATAAAGAATTTATTGTTTTCGTTGGTCCATCTGGTTGTGGTAAATCAACCACATTAAGAATGATTGCTGGCTTAGAAGATATTACAGCTGGTGAATTATTTATTGGCGATAGATTAGTTAATGACGTCGAACCAAAAGATAGAGATATCGCAATGGTTTTCCAAAACTATGCTCTTTATCCACATATGACAGTTTATGATAATATGGCTTTTGGTTTAAAGTTAAGACACGTTCCTGCAGCAGAAATTCATGAAAAAATTATGTGGGCAGCAAAGATTTTAGGTATTGAAGATTATCTTGATAGAAAGCCAAAAGCAATGTCTGGTGGACAAAGACAAAGAGTTGCTTTAGGTAGAGCTATTTTAAGAAATCCTAAAGTCTTCTTACTTGACGAACCTTTATCAAATCTTGATGCTAAATTAAGAACACAAATGAGATCTGAAATCTCGAAATTACACAAACAATTAGGAACAACATTCATTTACGTAACTCATGATCAAATCGAAGCTATGACAATGGGTAGTAGAATTGTTGTTATGAAATTAGGAAGAGTTCAACAAATCGATACACCAAAGAATTTATATAGATATCCAAATAATAAATTCGTTGCAGGATTTATTGGAACTCCTCAAATGAACTTCTTTGAAGGTCAATTAAAAAGAAATAAAGATATGGTCGAAATTAAATTAGATTATTGCGATGATATCTTAAATATTCCATTTAATGATCTTTTAAAAGTTAATCCTTCATATTTAGATGGTAAAAAGAAAGTTTATATTGGTTTAAGATGTGAAAATGTTACTGTAAATCCAGATGTTGTAGCTAAAGCTACTAATAAATTAAAGGTTAAAATTTCTCACTTCGAAGAATTAGGAAATGAAACTTTAATTTATGGCGATTTAAATATGCATGGTGACGGATTCACAGAATCTTCAACTAGAATTATTATTAAATCAACAAAAACAGATTTAAATTTAGAACCTGGGGATGTTGTAGATGCTGCTATTGATATTGATTATTTACATTTCTTCGATAAAAATAGTGAAGATACTATTGTTCCTAGAGTTCCTACAACAAATTTATTTGATTGTAAAGTTAAAGACAATCAATTAAAATTCTTAAATCTTTCTTTAGATTTACCAGAAGCATTAAAAACTCCTGATGTTACTGATGCTGAATTATTAGTTCCAACAAGCGCAATTAAACTTGGCGAAGGCAATATTGAAGCAACTGTTAAAAACATTGAAGTTATTAATAATGTAAAACTTTGCTATCTTGAAATAAATGATAGAATCTTCTTTACTGAAGTAAAAGAAGATATTCCAGTCGGAACAGTTGTTAAACTTTCTATCGACTTTACTCAAATAACAATTCAAAAAGATGAAAATGTTATTATTGAACCATTAATTGAACGCGATGCATTAATTGCTGGATTAACAAGTTCTGCAACATTAAAAGAAAGCGACAAAGCTTTAAAAGATTATGCAACCACAACAGTTAAAGAATATCAAAAACATCTCGATGCAAAAGAAGCAGATGATATTAGAAATTTAGTTGTTGATCCAAAAATTATCAAAGTTTATAAAAATGAATGCAAAGAAGAAATAGCTAGGATAAAGGCTGAAGCTTCATTTAATTTAAGCAAAGGTGATTTAGGAAAAGAAGGCAAAAAGAAAGTTAAGGCTCAAGAAGAAAAAGATGTTGCCGAAACAAAAGCTAAATATGATAAGTTAATTGCTGAAGTCAATCAACATTTTGATGTGCTTAATAAGAGAAGTGCTGAAGAAAAAGCAAGAGATGACGCTAAACTTAAAGATATCAGAGACGCTAAAAATGCAAAAGCTGCAAGAGCTGATATGTTACTAAGTGAATACGTTAAACTTATTGGTACAAATAACAAATTTATTAAAGAAAATTCTTCAAAATTAACTGCTGAAGCATTAGCTGAATATAATAAAGTCAGAAATGCAGGTATTGCTGCAGAAGCAGAAAGAACTAAGAAGAATAAAGATGCTATTAATGCAGCTAAGAAAAACAAAGAAAACATCAATAATGTTGTTTTATTAGAACCTAATGATGTCGAAATAGATTATCTTGCTAAAAAAGAAGCATATGAATTTACTTTAAGACAAGGCTATTTAAATATCAATGGTTATGTTGTTGCAGTAAATAATGATATCGAATCAAAAATGATTCAAGCATTATCTTCTAATACTTTCAAGAGCATCTATCGTATCGAAGTTCCTCATAATGCTTATAAAGAAACAACTGGTTTAGGATTAAACGCAGAAGTTAAAGCTATTATAGATTATGGATTCACTAAATACTTAAAATGTGAAACATTAGGCAAGACTATTTATGTTGAAAATAATGCTCCACATGGCGTTGGTGATATTTTAAATCTTCAAATTGATATTAATAGATGTGAAATTTACGAAAATAAATTTGATATTAGATTATATTAGTTTATAAGTGAAAGCACTTTCATTCGAAAGTTTTAAAAAAATAAAAACGTCGATAAAATCGGCGTTTTTTATTATGAAAATTTTCATGAAAGGGTTTTCAAAAAAGAATCGATTTTCTTAAAAATTACATATTTTTATTGTTTTTCTTTAAAATATAGGTGTCTTCAAAAGGAGACAAAATTAAATTTAACCTATTATTTATTAGGAGGTAAAATTATGTTATTTAGAAAATTAAAATTTATGAGATTATTAAAACAACAAAATAATGAATTTAATAATAAAGAATATATATTACTTGGAGTTGCTAATTATAATGCTTCAAGTGGTCAATATGTTCCTAGTGCAAGCTTTATCAAAGTTAACAATAATTTCTAATTAAATTTTTGGCTAACTTTGTAAAGATATAATTGATTATTTAATTTCTCCTTAAAATGTAAAAAGTCTAGATCGATTAGGTTTAGACTTTTTATTTATTTTAATAAATTAGTTAAATATTAGTAAATTATTAGTTAAAGCAAAGTATAAATTTTATTATTTGAAAAAATTTAATTATATTTTTTGAATAAAACATTCACGGATGTCAAAATGTTAAATATTAACAAATAAATAAAAAACTATTAAAAATAATGCATTTTTATCAATGGTTAAAATTTATGAAACCACTTTCATAAATAATACAAAAAAAATAAAAAATACGATAATTATCTAATTATTTAAAAAATATTAAATAAATATTTTATTTATAAATTTTATTAATATATTTTTTCTTTATTTTATAAAAATAATTGATAAAATATTGGCTGCTTAAAAAAGAATTTTACTTTTAAGGAGTAATTGAATATATAAATATGCTAGGAAATATTAACTTTACGGATTTAATAACAAATATCAAAGTTATTATCGGAATTATAAAATGCTTTAGATATAAATCACGCTAAAGCATTTTTTATTTTATAATTTATTTTGATAAAATATTATTATAATAATTACTTATTTATGAAAAAATACTTAAAAAATATAACATATTTAAATTTTCATTCCTTAAAAGGATGGATAAACGATCCAAATGGATTGATTTATTTTAAAAATAATTATCATATATTTTTTCAATATAACCCTAAAGGTTTAATGCGGGATACAATGAATTGGGGACATGCTATAAGTAAAGATTTAATAAAATTTAAAGAAACAAAAATAGCTTTATCTCCATCAATAAAAGAAGATAAAGATGGATGTTTTTCAGGCTCATCTTTTATTTATAAAGATAAATTATTTTTACTTTATACTGGTATAGAATATATCGATAAAGAAAAAGGAATTTTTAAAACTAGTCAAATAATTACTTATAGTGATGATGGTTTTACTAATTTTAATAAAAATAAAAAAGTTTTATTAATCTCATATCCAAATAATGATTTAGAAGCAAGAGATCCATTTATTTTATTAAATACTAATAAGATAAATAATGATGAATTTATCTTTGTTTTAGGTTCATCTATCAATAAAAACGGTTCAATTTTATTTTATAAGTTAACCTTTAAAAATGATAAGAATAATGAATTAAATATAAATGCTCAATTTATAAAAGAAGAAGTCTTTCAATCTAAAGAACTAGGAAGAAGAATTGAATGTCCATCTTTAATTCATAACAATAATTTTTTAATAACTTCCTCAATGGATGTTAATTATAAAAATAAAGATGAATATAAAGTAATGATTAAAGATTTAAATAATAAATATATTATTCCTTTTGATTTAGCTAATGATTTATATGCCTCTTTACCATTTTTAAATAAGAAAAAAGAATATACTTTCTTTTCATTTATAAGAAAAGAAAGACCATATAAAAATATATATACTAATTTATTATCTTTACCTCGAATAATTAAATTAAATAAAGATAATAAATTAGAATATTCTTTTTTAGATAATATTGATAAATATTTCATTAAAAGAATAAAAAATATTAAAAATATAAGATTAAATAAATATAGTTATTTATTAAAAATAAATGATTTAACAAAATTAAATTATTTTAAAATAGGTAAAATTGAATTTAATTATGATATTAAAAAAGAATTATTAACAATTAACTTTAATAATAAAAGTGATGAAAAATATAAGATAAGTTTATTAAATTCTTCTTTTAAAGGAATAGAGATTATTTTAACCCCTTTAACTATTTCAATCTTTTTTATTGACCAAACTTTAACACCTCTAGAAAAAGGTTATGATTTTAAAAAATACGATAAAGTAGATATAAATAATAAAAATATTAACGATTTAGTTATAAAAAGATTTATATATTATTAATTAAATTAAACATTAAAATTAAATAAATAAAATTATAAAAACACTTTCATAAAAAGAATAAACTTTAAAATTAAAGTTCATTATTTTCTTTATTTTTTATCGATAAAAAATTTATAAACGCTTACAAATTTTTACATTAATTTTAATATATTATTCTTTTTCTTTACTAATGATTAAAATATTGTTGTTCTTAAATAAGAAGGACAAAAAAATGAGTAAATTTGAAGAATTAGATATAGAAGAATTAGAAGAATTAAACGAAAATAGATACGAAAATAATGGTGTTCATGTTTCATTTAATAATTCGCTTTTTGGAGCAAATCCAGTATTATTTAGTGGTATTTTTGTCAAATCTAATAAAAACAAAAACAACTTAAATTATTTAAATAAATAAGTTTTTAAAAATATTTATTGTTTTAATTTATTTTAAAAAATTTAAACTTAAGGAATTAATATCCTTAAGTTTTTTATTTATAAAATAAATGAAAAAGTAATAAATTTTTAATTTATTAAAATTAATTACTTAATATATTTTATATAAAATAGTTTTGTACTCGTAAAATTTAATTAAGTATATATAATTTTATTGTTGCCAATTAAATTATATTTGAGGATAAAAATATTGGTTTTAATAAAGATCAATTAGATAAAGAAGAATTATATATCGCAAATGATGAAGATTTAGCAAATATTTATATAAATTGTCGTAATTTATTAAAAGAAATTAATGATTCAAAAGTTGATGAATTTGATAAAAGAAATAAATTATATAAAAAATTATTTTCTAAAATCGGCAACAATTTTAATATCGAACCTCCTTTTAGATGCGATTACGGGATTAATATTGAGATTGGCGATAATTTTTATGCCAATTTCGATTGTTTGATTTAGATACAGGGAGAGTAATTATCGGCAATAATGTATTTTTAGCTCCTCGAGTTAATATTTTTACTGCTGCCCATCCAATTGATAAAAAGGTAAGAAACGAAAGGTTAGAATATGCTAAAAAAGTAGTTATCGGAAATGATGTATGGATTGGAGGGAGTGTCACAATAAATCCAGGAATTACAATTGGTGATAATGTTGTTATTGATTCAGGAAGTGTTGTTACAAAAGATATTCCTTCAAATGTAGTAGCAGTTGGTAATCCTTGCCGAGTTTTAAGAAATATCACCGAAGAAGATAAATTATTTTGGGAAAAAGAAAAAGAAAAATATTATAAAGCATTAAATATTTATCAAAAAGTCTCTAAAAAGCTTTAAATATATCGAATTTTATAGACTTTTTTGTCGATTTATTATATATTTTAAAAGTAAAAGACACGTTTTTAAGATTATTTAATTTTTAGCGAGATATTAGCGGTGAAAAGATATCAATTAAACCTTAAAAATATCACTTTTATCTAAATGTTATTTTTATTAGTCGTAAATGAAGTGATTAATATTTTCAAAATATTAATAACTAAGGTGGTAACGCGGTAATTCGTCCTTAGAAATACGTTCTAAGGATTTTTTATTTATTTAAAAGAAAAGGAGTTAAATTTGATATGGACTTAAAATCTAGCTTATTAATGCCTAAAACAAATTTTGAAATGAGAGGCAATTTAAATAAAAAAGAACCTATTTATTTATCAAAATGGCAAGAAGAAAATATCTATCAAAAGATGAATCAAAATAAAGATTTAACTTTCATGCTTCATGATGGTCCCCCATATGCAAACGGAGCAATGCATTGTGGACATATGTTAAATCGTTTACTTAAAGATTTTATTGTTAGATTTAAAAATATGGAAGGATATAAAACGCCATTTATTTTTGGTTGGGACACTCATGGACTTCCAATTGAAAATATGGTCACTAAAAGTGGCGTTAATAGAAAAACGACTCCAGTTGCTGAATTTAGAGAAAAATGCCGTGAATATGCACTAAAACAAGTTGAAAATCAAAAACAAGATATTATTCGTTTGGGTTGTTTAGGGGATTATAATCATCCATATCTAACTCTTTTTAATGAATATGAAGCTGATGAAATTCATTGTTTTGCTGAAATGGCTTTAAAAGGTTTAATTTATAAGGGATTAAAACCAGTTTATTGGTCTCCGTCAAGTGAATCGGCTTTAGCTGAAGCTGAAATCGAATATCACGATGTAAAAGCCACGACAGTTTTTGTTGCTTTTGATTGTATTGATGGAAAAGATATTGTTCCTAATGATGCTAAATTTGTAATTTGGACAACAACACCATGGACATTACCTGCTAACCTTGCTATTTGTGCTAATCCTGATTTTGTTTATGGTTTATTTGATACAAATTTAGGAAAATTAGTTTTCTTAAGTGATTTAAAAGATTCTTTAAAAGAACAACTTAATTTAACAAAATGCGATTTAATTAAAGAGTTTAAAGGAAGTGAAATCGAAGGATTAAAAGCAAAACATCCTTTCTACGATAGAGAATCTGTCCTTATTTTAGGTGATTATGTTACTGCAGATAGCGGTTCTGGATTAGTTCATATTGCTCCAGGACATGGTGAAGACGATTATTTAGTTTGCTTAAAATATGGAATCAAACCTTATTGTCCTGTTGATGAGCACGGAAAAATGACAAAAGAAGCCGGTGAAAGACTTGAAGGCTTATTTTATGAAGATGCTAATAACGAAGTTTTAAAAATTTTAAAAGAAAATAATTGTTTATTAAAAGAAGAAGAAATTGTTCACTCTTATCCTCATGATTGGAGAACACATAAACCTGTTATTTTTAGAGCCACAGATCAATGGTTTTGTTCAATTGACCCAATAAGAGATGAATTAATCAATAAAATTCATGAAGTTAAATGGTCGCCTGCATGGGGTGAAACTAGAATGGTTAATATGATTAAAGATCGAAACGATTGGTGTATTAGCCGTCAAAGAATTTGGGGCGTTCCACTTCCAATAATTTATTGCGAAGATAATACTCCAATTATTGAAAAAGAAGTATTTGATCATATTGAAAAGTTAGTAAGAGAAAATGGTTCTAATGTCTGGTATTTAAAAGATGCTAAAGAATTATTGCCTGAAGGTTATAGTAACCCACACTCACCAAACGGAATCTATAGAAAAGAAAAAGATATTATGGATGTTTGGTTCGATAGTGGCTCTTCTTGGAATGGAGTATTAAAAGAAAGAGGTTTAAAATATCCAGCTGATTTATATTTAGAAGGTAGTGACCAATATAGAGGTTGGTTTAATTCTTCACTTATTCTAAGTGTTGCTAATAATGATCTTGCTCCATATAAAGAAGTTGTTTCACATGGATTTGTCATGGATGAATCATGGGAAAAAATGTCTAAATCAAAAGGCAATGGTATTGACCCATTAAAAATCATTAATGTTTATGGTTCTGATACTTTAAGACTTTGGGCTGCTTTAATTGATTATCAACAAGATGTAAGACTTTCTGAAGGTATAGTTAAAACAATAAGCGAACAATATCGTAAAATCAGAAATACTTTTAAATTTTTACTTGGTAACATTTCTACCTTTAAAGAAGATGAAAATGTTGAAATTAATGAATTAATTGATAAATGCGTTTTAGCTAAATTTGAAAGTGTTAAAAATGATTATTTAGTATCATTTAATAAATATGATTTTATTAATGCGATGACTAAAATTTTGAATTTTATGTCTAGCGATTTATCTTCATTCTATTTAGATATAACCAAAGATATTTTATATTGTGAAGATGAATCTTCTTTAAGAAGAAAACAAGTTGTTAAAGTTTTAAACGAAATAACATATGGATTAATGGTATTACTTAATCCAATCCTTCCTTTTACAATGGAAGAAGTTAATCAAAATTATCCATTTAAAAGTAAAGAAAATGTTCAACTTTATCCAATGTTAAAAGAAACTCATGAATATGATGAATCTTATTTAAAAAAATATGAACTTTTATTATCTTTAAGAGAAGATGTTTTTAAAGAATGTGAAAATAAAAGAAATGAAGGCGTTATCAAATCAAATCAAGAAGCAGAAGTTAGAATTAATGTATTTGATAGTGAATTAAAAGAAATTTTAAAGGAATTAGGTAATGATGAATTAGTCAAACTTTTAATTGTTTCTAGTGTCATTGATGATGATTCTTTGCTAGAAAATAAAGGCAAAGTTACATATGTTTCTGCTTCTCATCATGGTGGCGAAAAATGTAAACGCTGTTGGAATTATTTTGATAAAGAAGATTTAGTTGAAGTAGATGGAGACTTAATATGTCCAAGATGCTTGAAAGTATTAAAAAAATAGTTAAAGAGTATAAATTTCAAATTTTATTAATTGTTTTAATTAGTATAGCAATTTGTTTATTCGATCAATTAACCAAATGGTTAGCGGTTTATTTTTTAGGACCACTAGAAGAAATTGCTTCTTCAGAAGAATTGCCTACTCAAATAGGAAATAGTGTTGAAATTATTCCAGGTTTTTTATCGTTTACTTTATTAACTAATAATGGTGCCGCTTTTGGTTTAGGAAGCGGAACCATGATTGCTAGAGTATTGTTTATCATTATTTCCTGGTTAGTATTTTTAGGAGTACCTGTTTTCTTAATTTTCTACTATAAAAAATACAACCATAAAATAAGTATAATTAATTTAATTTCTTTAATATTAATTTATGGAGGAAATTTAGGTAATTTAATTGATAGAACCTTCTTTTGGACAAATCCATGTGGGGTTATTGATTTTATTGATATTTCAGATTTAATTCCTGGATTTGGTGTTTTTAATATAGCTGATAGTGCTGTTGTTTTAGGTGTTGTTGTTCTTATTATTTCTTTAATAATTGATATCTTTAAAGGCGATGATAAAGATAATAAAGAAAAAGAAGAATTAAAAGAAATTAAAAAAGAAAATGCTAATAATAGTAGTAATTTAGTAGAAAATGACAGTATTGCTAGTAGAACTAATGATGATGGAAAAGAAGTTTCTAATAAGTAAAAATATCGAAACACTAAGACTTGATAAGGCTTTAGCCTTATTAAATGAGAATTATTCTAGAGAATATTTCTCATTTTTAATTAAACATGAAAAAGTTAAAGTTAATGATAAAATTGTCTCGCCATCTTATAAAGTAAAAGAAAGCGATGTTGTAAGTGTTGAATTTGAAGAAAAAGAAACCAATTTAAATTTAAAACCATACGAATTTAAGTTAGATATTATTTATCAAGATGACGATTTATTGGTTATAAATAAACCAAAAGGCTTAGTTGTACATCCTGGCAGCGGCCATATTGACGATACTTTAGTTAATGCTCTTATATATAATAAGATAGAGCTTTCAAGTGTCAATGGTTTAAATAGGGTAGGAATTGTGCATCGAATTGATAAAGATACATCGGGATTACTTTTAATTGCTAAAAATGATTTTACACATA
>CALVMY010000004.1 GCA_944349405.1 uncultured Bacilli bacterium
GACTTCATTGATAAATTAAATAAATATTTAAAATGGTTTACAGAAAAAAGAATTAAAGTTAGACTATGGAAAAATTTAAAAACTGTCCAATAAAATGTCCGCATCCCCCAGTTTTCGCACTCATAATAAGACATACCAAGTTCAAGTTTTTTTTATATTTCAACATTTTTTCAACATTAGTAATGATTGCAGTCCTAAGGTTATTCTTATTATGCTTTTGTAAAAAATCTTCCTAATTATCATCAAATATTTCTTGAATTTTGATATCTCCTTTTAATTTTAAAGCAAAAAGACAGTTATTCAATTTCCTTACTGTGTTAATACAAACATCTTTGTTACCTGTTGACCTTGCTTTATTTAGAACATCAAAAAAGTTGCGATAATAGATATCCTTTTTAAAATTAGAATTTCAAAAATAAGTATTTTGCACAAATAAATTTTATAATAAAAACCGCCGAGCATAAAGCAAGGCGGGATGACATTAATTTTTAATTAATGGCATTTTGTTCGATAAATAAGCTAAATCTTACCTTTAAATTTTTCAACAATTGAAGGAAGATTTACATCTTTCATTGGTTTATTTTCAATTCTTAAGCCATCACTAGCGCCATATCGAGGAATAACATGAACATGGAAGTGAGGAATAGCTTGTCCAGCAGCTGGATAACAATTAATTATAATATTAACTCCTTTAGCACCTAATATTTCCATATCTATTTGACCAATTCTTTGAGCGACATTCATTACTTGATTCATAATACTTTTTGGGGTTGATAAATATGAATCAAAATGTCTTTTAGGAACAACTAAAGCGTGGCCATAAGTTAATGGAGCGTTATCTAAAAAAGCGACAACCTCGTCATCTTCATATATTTTTGAAGATGGAATTACACCATCAACAATTTTACAAAATATGCAATTTGGATCAAATTCTTTCATTTTTCTCTCCTTATATTTATAAATTAATCTATGTAAATATTTTAATACGTTTGAAGAAGTTGTGATAATTAAAAATGCCTTTAATTTACTTAAAGGCATTTTATAGATCTTAATTTACTTATTATTCGAATAAATCAGGGAATTCTGTTTCGAAATAATCTCTTACATCTTCATCGTAATAGTTGATGTTAGATTGTTCAAGATAATAAAGGAGAGCATTATTAGTATAAGTTCCTCCACTTGCTACAGTATAACCAATATCACGAGCATAATTTTCAACCGTTTCTTTTTCTTCATCAGTTGAATCACTATTTAAAGCAAGAGTATCTAATGAGACTTGATCAATGATTTCGACAATATAATAAGAGTCTTCATTTTGCCATAAAACGCTATCAACATCGCTCATAACAGTGTTGTTTTTTAAGAATACTGGGCCACCTTCTTGGAATTGTTTAACATAATATCCATCGACAATATAATTTGTATCTGGATCAGTTGCTCTTTCAAATTCAGTCGCAAGACCATAAGAGAAGAGGTTAGTAATCATATCACTTCCACCAAGTTCAAGTGAGGAAGAAGTTCCCCATTCATTTGTAACATAATCAGAAGTTTCTAAATTTTTAATTTGGATATCTAAACCTTCTTGTGGTTCATAGGCAACTCCATCAATTGAAGTAAATGAAGTGTAGAGTGCACTATCATTTGTTGCAGGGTTATTGCTTAAATGTGAATAGTTTTTAATGATGTCGCCATAAAGTGAACCATTATAATAAGGATAATCTTCGCCAGTTTTTTCATCGATATAAAGTTCGAATCCGGAGTCGATTGTGGTTGTTTCTTCGCCATACACTTTTGTAGCAAGAGCTTTTGCTTCTTCATGATTTCCATCATTTAATTTTTCATGATTTCCTTCCCAAGCATCAATTAATGTTGAGAAATCAATTTCAGCTTCCTTAATTCCTTTTAATGTATCGTTAATATAAGTTCTAATTAATGGTTGAGCCATTTTATTAGAAGTGTCATTGATACGGATATAATTAACTTTTCTAGCTTGAGTTCTACCAATTGATTGATATTGTCTTTCGAAAATATAGGATTCTGTTAAAAGATTTGAAAGGATATCAGGAATAAGTTGAATATTAATATAATCAACATAGTGATAGAGGTGTAATAATTGAGTTTCGCCTTCAATTACCATTCTATAATCATCTTCTGGATTATATTCTCGAGTAACTAATTTACCAGTTGTAAATCCAGCATCTCTAAATTTATCGTTTTCACCAGTTTCTTCAGGATTTTTATAGGTTGGCTCTTCGTAAAGAATTGAAGGATCAACGCTATTTCCGTTCTCATCATAAATTGTATAAAGTTTTTCATAAACGGATTTAGCATATAAAGATTCGTAGAAACGATTGCCTTTCATATAAGTTGTAACAACAGCTTCATCATATAAAGTTGTTACGACTTCTTTTTGAACAAGTTCAAGATAAGCTTCGATTCTTGCTTTATAATCACCAACATTTGAAGTTGAAGGTTCTTCTTCATATTCAACCGAAGTAGCTGTTGATACCCAGTTCCAATAGAATTTATGTTCGTTAACGAAATCCATAATTGAACTATCGTTATTTAAATCTAAACCTTCAATATAAACAGTACCGTTTTCATCAACTTTATAATCGCCAATATAGGCTTTTGCGATTGATTCAGTTAGCATGTCTCTAACACTTGAAGAATAATTATCTCCATTTTTAATAGCGTTAAAGATTTGGTTAATTTCGTTATTTTCAACTTCGACATCGTTTCCGTTTTGATCGACAACAATTGGATCGTCAGGATTTTTCAAATTTGCACTAACTTTTGAACAACCAGTGACTAATAAAGCGGCTGATAAAAGTAATAATGTTGTTTTTGCTTTTTTCATAACTTTATTTCCTCCTAGTTAGTTCCTTCAGCATTGCCACTTCCTGGATTTGTATTTAAAGAAGTTGAGTAGTAGCAGAGTTTTCCTTCACCATAATATTCAGGATCACCGAAGTGAATAGCACATGTTTCAGGAATTAATCCGATTTCTCTATTTCTTTCTTGATCCATTAAAGTTGTGTTATATGAATTCCAAGCATCGATTAATGTTTGAGCATTAGATTGTTCTACAGACAACATCTTGGTGTTGATGTATTGTTCTACCTTTGCTTGAATTGCATCGTCTTTTGCTCTGAAATTACCTTCTGTAACCCAATTGAATAATTGGAAATCTTTTTGAGTACCAGTATAAGTTTCATATTTTTCACCAATGCCGGTGATGCCTGAATCGGAATTGCCATAAATTCTTTCATTATAACCTTCAACGGTGGTTTGAATAGAATTTACATAAGTTTTTAATGGGTTTCCATCTGAATCAGTTGGGAATTCATCGTTATAGTAATAATTACCATTAGCATCTTGACCATTTTGTTCGAGTGGATTAACTGGAGCATAATATTCATTTAATTTAACTTCAGCAGTTTCTTGATTTTCTAATGGTGATTTTTCAATTACAACAAAGTGAATACCTGCATTTCCTGTTTCACTTCTTGAAACTACGATTGGATTTCCTTTTTCATCGCATAATACAGGATAATCTAAACCTGGGATTTCTTGGAAGTGGCTTGCTTCGATGCTTCCCTCTTCAAACCAAGGTTCCTCGCTTATTAAATAATTTCCATTTTCATCAATATCAGTAAGTTTTGTGATACCGGTATCTGTGTAGGTGTGTTCGTTTGTTGGATCACTTGAATCAACTTTGTTATTTGTAATAAAACAAATATTGTGTGAGTTGAAATATTTATTGAAAATGATGTTACGTGGATAATAAGAAGCATTTCCTTCATTAACTGTTAAATCTTGACCTGTTGAAGCATCTTTAACAGTTTCAGTATCTTTATATTGATTTAATAAATCGACTGCTTCGTAAGGGATGTAGGTAGGCCCAACAGTTAATAATTCTTCCTCGACATCTTGAGGCATTTCAAATTTTGCGACATTTGATTCGAAAGTAGAATTATTTGTTTTTAAATCTTCGTTATATAAAGCATCAAATGTATATAAGCCAAGTTTGAATTCGTTAATGAATGCGGTGTCTAAATCCATTAAATGTTCACCATAGTTTGTAGCTGAAGCACTATCATCGGTTAATCTTCTTGCAATATCAGCATAAGTATTAGTTTCAGAATCTGATCTTACTAATGCTTCAAATAAGTTATAAAGTTGCCCGGCATCTTCACTTGAAATTTCTCCAGTTGTGTAGTTTGAAGCATCCGCATCAACTTGGATGAGAATATCTCTAACGTGATATGGTAATTTTGTTTGGATATAACCATTTTCACCATAAACCATGTTAAATTCGTTAATTTCTTCTTCGCTAGCATTATCAACTTCAGGATTCCATTGGTTGAATGTGTTATAGAATTCATCACTAACGATTTCTTTCATAGCATTAACTTCACATTGTAAGTAATATTGATGTTCTCTATCTTCAACACTCATATCACCTACTATGTTTAAAGTATCTTTTAAATAGTCTTCCCAAGAAGTTCCGGCTGTATCTGCAGCATCTTTTGCTTCATCGACATCTCTATTTGCATCTGCTTGTGCATCGCTTAATTTATCGCTGAATCTACCATTAGTAAAAACTTCTCTAAGGGCAACCTCATAAATAGCATTATAGTAAGTTTCTGCAGCAGTAGAACCTTGATTTGTTAAATAACGATCAAGAATATCTTGTGCAGTAATTTCCTCTGTTACGGAGTTACCGTTTGCGGTTTCGTAAGTAAAGTCGATAATGAAATCTTCTTTAGCGGAGATTCCACATCCACTTAATGCTATTGTGGAAAAGGCTGATAAGGCTAAAATCATTGATTTAGTACTATTTTTCATATCTTTTTCCTTCCATAAATAAAATTGCCATCTTTTGAATAGCGTTTATAATTTTATACTATAAGTATAAAAGTTTCAACAAAAGAAAAAATGAGATTTCATATAATATAATTTGAGGGTTTTAATCAATTGTTATAAAATATTTACGCAAAAAAACCAGGTGAAAAGAATGAAAAGTTTAAAAATTAAAAATTTACATGTCGAAGTAGAAGGAAAAGAAATACTTAAAGGCGTTAATTTAACAATAAATGAAGGCGAGATTTTAGCTTTATTAGGTCCTAATGGACATGGCAAATCTACTTTATTAGCTGCAATTATGGGTAACCCTCGTTATAAAGTTACAAAAGGTGAAATAATATTAGATGATAAAGATGTTTTAAAAATGAGCGTTGATGAAAGAAGTAAAGCTGGTCTATTTTTAGCTTTCCAAAATCCAAGCGAAATTCCTGGAGTTGTTTCGGCTGACTTTTTTAAAGGGGCTATTAATGCCCATCGTGATAATAAAATTAAATTATTTGAATTTTATCGCTCTTTAGAAACTGCTTGTAAAGAAGTGAATCTTCCATTTGATATGGTAAATAGAAATTTAAATGATGGATTTAGTGGTGGCGAAAAGAAAAGAAATGAAATTTTACAAATGATTTTATTAAATCCTAATATTGCTATGCTTGATGAAATTGATTCGGGACTTGATGTTGACGCTATTAATACAGTTTCAGAATGTATTGTGAAACAAAATCGAGAAAAAAATACCGGTTTTCTTGTGATATCTCATTATGCAAGACTTTTTGATTTAATTCATCCTTCAAAAGCTGCTGTTATGGTTAATGGAAGAATTGTTACCGAGGGGGACTCTTCTTTAATTTCCAAGATAGATAAAGAAGGGTATGAATGGATTGAAAAAGAATTGGGCATTTCTATTAAAAAAGAAGATCAACAATCAATGAATAAAGTTTCAATAGGCGTTTGTGCAACGAAAGAAGTATTAAAAAATGAAAAATAAGATTACTAGTTATTTTTATGAAGGCGAAAATAAAAACGTTGTCTCTTTAAAACATGAAGAAACAGCATCTTTTTTAATTCATGATGATAGCAATATTTTGCTAGATATAAATGAGTTTAATGAAAATAACAATGTATCTTTTATTATTGGAAATAATTCAAAACTTACTTTGAGATTATTGGTTGTAAACAATTTAGATGACTTAAATATTAAGGTGAATGTTCCACGTGGAAGTAAATTTGATATGATTGTTGCAGATTTTTCTGACAAAGTTGAAAAATTTAATACTTTAGTTAGTCTTGAAGGAGAAGATAGTGAAGCAAGCATTCATTTAGCAACTCTTTCTAAAGAAGGTAACAAGAAAAAATTTAATCTTTCTTTTGATCATAAGGTTGGAAAAACAAAATCTTTAATAGATTGTTATGGAGTAAGTAAAGACTCTTCATTAATTAAAATTGACGGTATTTCTCATATTTATGAAAATGCAAATAAGGCTGATGCCACTCAAAAGGTAAGAGTAATACTTTTTGATAAAGAATCAGAAGCTATTGCCAATCCAATTTTAAAGATTGATTGTAATGATATTAAAGCTCAACATGCTTGTGCTATTGGTTCATTAAGAGAAGAACATTTGTATTATTTGCTTTCTAGAGGAATCGAAATCAATGAAGCAAGAAGTTTAATTACATTAGGATATTTATTACCAATTGCCCAATATTTTGAAGAGAAAGATGGAGAAAAAATCAAAGAAATAATTGGAGGTGCTTTTTAATATGTTAGATGTAAAAAATATAAGAAAAGATTTCCCAATTTTTGAGTATCATAAAAAAGATAAAAAACCTTTAGTTTATTTAGATAATGCTGCTACAACTTTTAAGCCCTTAGAAGTTATTAATGCTTGTTCAAGATATTATATTGAGGACGGAGCTAATGCTCATCGTGGTGATTATGACCTTGCATATCACGTTGATAAAGAAGTCGAACATTGCAGAGAGCATCTTGCAAATTTTTTAAATTGTTTTCCACGTGAAATCGTTTTTACTAGCGGAACATCGATGTCTATGAATTTAGTTGCTTATGGATATGGAATTAAATATTTAAAAGAAGGAGACGAAATTTTATTGACCGAAGCCGAACATGCATCAAATGTTTTACCTTGGTTTAAGGTTAGTGAAACAACGAAAGCAAAAATTAATTATATACCTTTAGATGAAGATGGAAGATGTACACCAGAAGCTTTAAGAAAAGTTATAACAAAAAATACAAAAGTTGTTTCAATTGCTCAAGTCACAAATGTTTTAGGATTTAAAATTGATATAAAAGAAATGGCGAAAATTGCTCATGAATATGGTGCTATTTTAGTATGCGATGGAGCTCAAAGCGTCCCTCACATGGAAATCGATGTTAAAGATTTAGATTGTGATTTTTTCTGTTTAAGTGCTCATAAGATGTGTGGACCTACTGGAATAGGTGCGCTTTATGGTAAATTTGATTTACTTAGAAAAATGGATCCATTTATGATGGGTGGAGGAGATAATGCTCGCTTTGATATGTGTGGAAATGTAGCATATTTGGAACCACCTGCTAAATTTGAAGCTGGAACAATGAATATTTCAGCGATTTATGGATTTGATGCTGCTTTAACATATTTAGAAAATATCGGTTTAGAAAATATAGAAAAACATGAATCAGAATTAAGAAAATATGCTATTTCTAAATTAAAAGAATTAGATAATGTTATTATTTATAATGAAAAAGCTGATGCTGGAATTATAACTTTAAACGTTAAAGGTGTATTTCCTCAAGATGAAGCGTCTTATTTAAACAGCAAAGGGATTTGTGTAAGAAGTGGTGAACACTGTGCTAAGCTTTTAAAAGATAGATTAAAAACTGTTGGCACGATTCGTGTATCTTTTTATATCTATAATGATAGGGAAGATATTGATGCTTTAATTGAAGCTTTAAAAAACGGAGGTAATTTTCTTGATGCTTTCTTTAACTAATGAAATGAAAAGAGAAATTATAATGGAACATTATAATTCTCCAAATAATAAGATTGACGACTTTACTTCAATTGAAAATTATCAAAATTTTAAAAAAATAAGAATGGATAGTGATTCTTGTATAGATGATATTACTATTTATTTAGATATTGTTGATGGAGTAATTAAAAGCGCTTATTTTAGTGGTGTTGCATGTGCTATCTCTACCGCATCGACTGATATTTTATGTGACATGATCAAAGGAAAAAGTGAAAAAGATGCGTTATATATTATTGAGCAATATAAAAATATGCTTTTTGAAAAAGAATATGACAGTGAAGTTTTAGAAGAATTAAATGCTTTTAGCGAAACACATAAACAAGCTGCACGTATTAAATGTGCTACATTAGGAGCTGAAGGTATTAATAAGATTATTAATGGAGAAAACGATGAGTAATAAATTCGAAGATATCAATTTAGATAATAAAAAATACGATTTCAAGGATGATATTTCCTCCATTTTTACGACCGGAAAAGGTATAAATGAAGACGTTGTAAAAGCTATTTCTAGAGCCAAAAATGAGCCTGAATGGATGCTAGAATTTAGACTTGATGCATATAGAAAATTTATTAAAATGCCATTTCCTTCGTTTGGACCTGATGTTTCTTTTTTGGATTTCGATTCTTTTACTTATTTTAATAGATATTCTTCAAAAGAAGGGAAAAGTTGGGACGAAGTTCCAGAACAAATTAAAGATACTTTTAATAAATTAGGAATTCCGGAAGCGGAGCAAAAATATTTAGCTGGTGCCTCAACCCAATATGAAAGTGAGATGGTTTATCATAATATGTTAAAAGAAGTTGAAGAAAAAGGAGTTATTTTTCTTTCAACTGACATGGCTTTACAACTTTATCCTGATTTGGTTAAAAAATATTTTGGAAAAATAGTTAACGTAGCAGATAACAAATTTTCAGCCTTAAATGGCGCTGTTTGGAGTGGTGGAAGTTTTATTTATGTTCCAAAAGGTGTTAGATTAGAAAAACCATTACAATCTTATTTTAGAATTAATAATGAGAAAACTGGTCAATTTGAACGCACTTTAATAATTGCTGATGAAGGTGCCGATGTTCACTATGTAGAAGGGTGCACGGCACCAATTTATTCAAAAGAATCCCTTCATGCGGCAGTTGTTGAAATTTTTGTCCATAAAAACGGAAAATGTCGATATTCTACAGTTCAAAATTTGTCGAATAATATCGTTAATTTAGTTACAAAAAGAGCTGTTTGTTATGAAAATGCCACCATGGAATGGATTGATGGAAATATTGGAAGTCAAATAAATATGAAATATCCTGCTTGTGTTTTAAGAGGTGAAGGAAGCAAAGGTCTTTGTATTTCTATTGCTGTTGCTGGAAAAGGTCAATATCAAGATGCCGGAGCTAGAATGATTCATGAAGCTAAAAATACTTCATCTTCAATAATTTCTAAATCTATTGTAAAAGATGGAGGAATTTCAAATTATAGAGGAACTGCAAGAATTAAAAAAGAAGCCTTAAATAGTAAGACACATATTGAATGCGATACTTTGATTTTAGATGATAAATCAAAATCAGATACAATTCCAAAAAACGAGTGCCATAATAATACTTCATTCCTTGAACATGAGGCAACAGTATCAAAAATTGACGAAGACCAATTATTTTATTTAATGAGTAGAGGTATTTCAAAAAAAGATGCTACACAAATGATTGTTCTTGGATTTATTGAACCATTTTCAAAAGAATTACCAATGGAATATGCTGTTGAATTAAATCAACTTATTAAATTAGACATGGATGGAAGTGTTGGTTAATAAATGTTAAACGGAAATATTCTAAATAACTACGATGTAATAGTAGTAGGAGCAGGTCATGCTGGAAATGAAGCAGCATTAGCGGCTGCACGAATGAAAAAAAGAGTCTTATTAATAACTCTCAATTTTAAAATGGCCTCAAATATGCCTTGTAATCCTTCTATTGGAGGAAGTGCAAAAGGCATCGTTGTTAGAGAGATTGATGCTTTGGGTGGATTCATGGGTAAATGTGCTGATCAGGAATATTTACAAATGAAGATGCTAAATACAAAAAAAGGGCCTGGTGTTCAATGTTTAAGAGCTCAGGCAGATAAAAAAAGATATCCGGCAAATATGCAAAAACATCTGCTAAGCGTTGAAAACTTAGATATTTTAGAAGATGAAGTTATTGGTTTATTAAACAATGAAAATACCGTTTTCGGAGTTAAAACAAGAAATAATCGTACTATTGAATCTAAAACCGTTATCTTAGCAACAGGAACTTATATGGATTCTGAAATTTTAAGAGGTCATCATAAAGAAAGCGGAGGTCCTGACGGAGAAAAACCATCGATTGGATTATCTGATTATTTAAAAAAGATGGGCATTAAAATTCAAAGGTTGAAAACTGGAACGCCTCAAAGAATTGCAAAAGAATCGATTGATTTTTCTAAAGGTGAGATTCAAGAAGGAAATGTCGATGACGAAGGATTTTCTTATGAAACAAGTGAATTTATCCCTTTAAATAAACAAATACCTTGTTATTTAATTTACACTACACAAGAAACTCATAAGATTATTAATGAACACCTTTTAGATTCGGCAATGTATGGTGGAATAGTTCAAGGAGTAGGACCAAGATATTGCCCCTCAATTGAAGATAAAATTGTTAGATTTAAAGATAAACCTAGACATCAATTGTTTCTAGAACCTGAAAGTTATGATACCAATTCTATTTATGTTCAAGGATTTTCTACTTCAATGCCTGAAGAAGTTCAAATTGAAATGGTTCATTCTTTGCCAGGCATGGAAAATGCCAAAATTTTAAAATATGCTTATGCAATCGAATACGATGCTTTAGATCCTCTTGAATTCGATAATTCTTTAATGGTTAAAAAATATAAGGGGTTATTTATATCTGGCCAAATTTGTGGAACAAGTGGATATGAAGAAGCTGCTGGATTAGGATTAATGGCCGGTGTTAATGCCTGCTTATATATCGATAATAAACCACCTTTTGTTTTAGGAAGAGATGAAGCTTATATTGGCGTTATGATTGACGATCTTATTACTAAAGGAACAAATGAACCTTATCGATTGCTTTCTTCAAGAGCAGAATATCGTCTTCTTTTAAGGCATGACAATGCTGATTTTAGATTATCAGAAAAAGCCCATGAATTAGGGCTAATTAGTGATGAGAGATATAATAAATTTATAGATAAGAAAGAAAAAATGAAAAAAATTATTTCTTTACTTGAAGAGACTTATTTTGGAGCAAAATCCGAAATTAACGACTATCTTGTTTCTTTAGGATATGAGAAATTAACTTATGGGGTCAATGCAAAAGAAATTTTAAAAAGAAACAACGTTACATTTGAAGGCATTGAAAAATATTTAAATTTAGATAAAGAATTAGAAATTGATAATGTTGCAAAAAAACAATTAGAAATTTTTGTTAAATATGAAGGATATATTAAAAATCAAAGAAAGGAAGCTGAAAAACTTCATAAATTGGATAATATTAAATTAAAAGATGATATCGATTATTTGTCTTTGGATGGTTTGGCTCTTGAAGCAAGACAAAAATTTGATGCAATTAGGCCAAAAACTATTGGGCAAGCATCTAGAATAAGTGGCGTCAATCCATCGGACATCAATGTTTTAATAATGTATCTTAGAAAGAACAGGTTAATTTAACAATGGAAAAAGAATTTTTAATAAATAAATATATTGAATTAGTTTTATCAGAAAATGAAAAAATTAATTTAACTACTGTTGTTGATGTCAATGAATTTAAAAAAAGACATATCGAAGATTCCTTATCTACGTTAAAAGAATTTGATTTTTCTAATAAAACCATATTAGATTTAGGAAGTGGAGCCGGTTTGCCCGGAATTCCGTTAGCAATTTATTTTCCAAATTCTTCATTTGTATTAGTTGAGCCAATTGAAAAAAGAGTAAAATTTTTAACAAAGGTTAAAAATGAACTCTCTTTAAATAATGTTGAAATTATAAATAAAAGAATAGAAGAACTTTCTAAAAATATTAAATATGATGTTATTGTTTCTAGGGCTGTTAGTGAATTATCAATTTTACTTGAACTCTCAATTCCTTATTTGAAAATAGGTGGAATTTTGATTGCTTATAAAGGAAAAAAAGGAAAAGAAGAAATTAAAAAAGCAAATAATGCTTTAAAAACTTTAAATTCAAAAGTATTAAAAATACAGACGGAAAGAATTAATAACAATGATGAGAGAAACAACATATTTATTGTTAAAGAAAAGGATACAGATTCTAAATATCCAAGAATTTATTCACAAATTAAGAAAAAACCACTCTAATAAAAGCAAAACGTGAAAACATTTTGCTTTTTTTAATATAAATTAGTATTATTTTAGTATATTAAAAAGTTTTCACGTATTAATAAAAAATGACTAAAATTATCGCAATTGCAAATCAAAAAGGCGGTGTTGGTAAAACAACTACATCAATTAACTTAGCTGCTGCTTTGGCCCTTACAAAAAGAAGTGTTCTTTTAGTTGATCTTGATCCTCAAGGAAATTCTTCTCGTGGATTAGGCATTGATATAACTTTATTGAATAAAACAATTTTTAACGCATTAATTTTAGAAACTGATATAAATAAAATCACAAGAAAAACTATGCTACAAACTTTAGAGGTTTTACCTTCTAATTTAAAATTGTCTAATTTAGAAAGCGAACTTCTTTTAAAAGGCTCAAGCGAGGATAATCCTTTTGTTTTAAAAAGAGCACTTCAACATTTAACTAAACATTATGATTATATAATTATTGATTGCCCGCCTTCTTTAGGAATTTTATGTATAAATGCTTTATGTGCCGCAACATCAGTTTTGGTTCCTGTTCAATGTGAATATTTTGCCATGGAAGGCCTCGCTCAAATTTTAGGTACAATAAAAAGAGTTAAGCAACTATATAATCAATCATTAGAAATTGAGGGATTTCTTTTAACAATGCTTGAAAATGATTCTCAATTAGCTTTAGAAGTCGTTAAAGAAGTAAGAGGCTTATTTAAAGAAACAACTTTTTTAACAGTTATACCAAGAAATAGTAGTTTAAGTGAATGTTCGGCAAGAGGACTACCGATATTCTTATATAAACCAACAAGTGCAGGAGCAATAGCTTATCAAGAATTTACTAAGGAGGTAATACAACATGAGAAATAGTTCCAAGATTTTAAAAAACTCTTTAAAAAAACTTGTTAATCGTTTTGGTCGTGAAGATTTTGTTTCGGCGATATTAAAAAATTCACCAAAAGAAGATATTACAAATACCTCTTTAAAGGATATTACCGATAACCATTATCTTAAAAAAGCAAAAATTGATGAAGTAAAAATTACTCAAGCCGAAAAAATTATTAAAGAAAGTGGATTTTTTGATCCTATTATTGTTCGCGAATATCAAGGAAAATACGAAGTAGTAATTGGAAGAGTTAAATATATTGCCGCTAAAAGTTTAAAACTTGAAACTATTCCGGTTGTTGTTTTACAACTTAGCGAAGAAGAATCGCTTTTATGTATGCTTAAAGAAATTAGCGACCGTAAAACGATGAACATTTACGAATTAGCTTTAATTTGCTCTCACTTAAAGAAAGATTTTGATTATAAAAATAAAGAATTGGCTGATTTTTTAAATCAATCGTCTTCTCAAATTTCAAATCTATTGCAAATTTTATCTTTACCAGAAGAAATTTTAGCAGAAATCTCCATGAATAGACTCTCTTATGGCCATGCTAAAGCCATTTCTCGACTCCCTTCTAATGAGGTATTGGCTGCCGTTCAAAAAATTCAGAAAGAACATCTTTCAGTTCGTGAAACGGAAGAATTAGTTAGAAGAGCAAAAGTTTTATTAGAAGATAAAAAAGACAGCAATGATGGGAACGATTCTTCTATAGTAATTGAAAAAATCGAAATTGAGAAAAAAGACAAAAGAAACGAACTTGTTAATGTTGAAAAAACAAAAGAAAATAACGAAGCTAAAGATGAATTGACACTCGTTATAAAATTTAAAGACAAAAAAGCTTTAAAAGATGGATTAAAAAAATTAAATAGAATGATTAAAAAAGAAAAATGTGTGATAGAATAATATTGCTTCAGGGTGTTGTGTGATTCAAAACTGGTGGTAAACCCCACGAGCTAGTAAGTAGCATGAACTAGTGAAATTCTAGTGGCAACAGTTAAAGTCTGGATGAAAGAAAGCGAATATTGTTTAACTTTTTTTGAGATAACCCTGCAAGTGAAAGGGTTATTTTTTATGAAACTTAAAAAAACTTTGCTTATTATTGCTCGAGTAGCAATATTTGGCGCGCTTGCAATTATTCTTTATATGATTCCTGGCTTACAATTTCCTATTTTTCCAGGGCTTCCATTTTTAAAGATTCATTTTGATGAAATTCCTGTTTTATTTGCCTCATTAGCTTATGGACCTTTTACCGGAACCTTAATTATTATTTTAAAAGGATTATTTAAGCTTATCCAAGACGTAGGAGAAACTGGTGGAATTGGTGTTTTAGCAGATGTTATTTATGGATTAAGTTTTATTTTGCCTGCTGCTTTTATTTATAAATATCATAAAAATTTTAAAATGGGATTAGTAGCAATTTTTAGTGGAATGGCTGTTAATTTATTTGTTTCATCATTTTTAGGATATTTTATAATTTATCCTCTATATGGATTTTATTTTAATCCGAATGCAAAAAGTTATGTTGAAGCGATGGAAACGGTATTATCTTTATTTGTAGCAGCTGATAGTTCTATTTCTTCATGGTATGATCCTAAAATATTCTTTGAATTCTTATTACCATTTAACCTAATTAAAGATGCTGTAATAGTAGTAGTTACGATATTAGTTTATAAACCACTTTCTTTATTAATAAAAAGAAGCGAAAATAAGTAAAAAAAATAACCTTCTGACGAGGTTATTTTTTAAATGTATTAGTTAAGATAACTATTCTTTTTCAATAGCACCAGCTGGGCATGAAGCAATAGCTTCTTCGGCAACACTATCATCGCATTCTGCAACGACTTCAGCTTTATTTTCAGCATCAAATGTGAAAACGTCTGAATATGAACCGACGCAAAGGCCACAACCGACACATGCATCTTTATTAACTTTTAATTTTACTGCCATGGGTTCTTCCTCCTAAAACTATCTTATAGTATAGTTTATAAAATGAATTTTAAAAAGTAGATTTTTGTTAGCAAAAACTAACTATTTATCGTATTTTTATTTATTTTACCTTCTTTATAAATGTTTTATGTTCTTAAAAATGTTAAAATATTTAGGTATGGATTCAAGAAAAGAAAAATATCAAGATTACCGCAACGAAATAATGAATTCTCCTTCATTAAAAGATATGAGAATTCGCGTTCTTAAAGAATTAGAAGATAATAAAAAAATTAAGAAAAGATATATTCAAAAAGAGGAAAATAAAAAATCGATTTATTCTTTATATTTAAAAAAAAGAAGAACTAAAATTATTATCTATTCTTTAATTTTTGCTTTAGTTATTGTTATAATCATTATCGGAATTTATTTTGGAGTTAGAAGTATTAATGGATAAGAAAAATTTTATTTCAATCGCAATCGATGGACCAAGCGCTAGTGGAAAATCTACTGTCGCTAAACTTTTGGCTTCACGTTTAAATTTTTTATATGTCGATACTGGCGCGATGTATCGAGCTTATACTTTAGCGGTTTTATCTTCTTCGCTAAATGCAAAAAATGAAAAAGAATCTGATAGTTTAATTGGAAAAATTGAAATAAATTTTGATGAAAATAATCATGTTTGTTTAAATGGAAAAGATGTTTCGAAAGAAATTAGAGAAAATAATGTTGCCGATAATGTTTCATATATTGCTTCTTATAAAAATATCCGTTTATTTTTAGTTTCTTTACAGCGAAAAATCGCTAATAACAAAAATATAGTAATGGATGGAAGAGATATAGGAACCTATGTCTTAAAAGATGCTGAAGTTAAAATTTTTTTAAGTGCGGATGTTGAAGAAAGAGCAAGAAGAAGATTTAGCGAGAATAAAGAAAAAGGTATCGATACAAGTTATGAAGAATGTTTAGAAAATATAAAGAAAAGGGATTATATCGATTCGCATCGTGATTTCTGTCCTCTTCGTCCTGCAAGTGATGCAATTCATATTGATTCAACTAATCTCTCTATTGAAGAAGTAGTTTCAAAAATGGAAGAGATTATTAAAAAGAAAGGTTATTTATTATGAGCCTCCCTTTAGTTGCAATAGTTGGTTCTCCTTCGGTCGGTAAATCAACAATTTACAACCGTATTGTAGGTGAGAAAAAGTCAATTGTTGAAGAAACAAGAGGAGTTACTAGAGATAGAATTTATTCAAAAACGAGTTGGCTAACAATTCCTTTTAATATTGTCGATACCGGTGGAATTGAAGTAGAAAATAAACCTTTTCAAGAACAAATTCGAATTCAAGCTCAAATAGCGATTGATGAAGCTGATGTTATTATTTTTGTTACTGATGGGAAAATAGGTTTAAATGAAGACGATTATTTAATTGCTAAAATGCTTCGAAAAACTAATAAACCTGTAATTTTAGCAGTTAATAAGATTGATAATATCGAACAAATTAACAATATTTACGAATTTTATGGTTTGTCTTTAGGTGATCCTATTGCTATAAGTGGAGAACATGGTATAGGGATAGGCGATTTATTGGATAAAGTTATAGAAGTTTTACCAAAAAAGGAAGATGAAACAAAAGATAAAAATGTTATTTCTTTTTCTCTTATTGGTCGTCCAAATGTTGGGAAATCATCATTATTTAATAAATTAGTTGATGAAAACCGAATGATTGTTTCAAATATCGAAGGAACGACTCGTGATTCAATTGACTTAACTTTCAAATATAAGGACAAATTTTATCAAGTAATAGATACTGCCGGATTAAAAAAACGCGGAAAAATATATGAATCTATCGATAAATATGCCGCTTTAAGAGCTTTAAGAAGCATTGATAAATGCGATATTGCTTTATTATTGATCGATGCAAATGATGGAATTAGAGAACAAGACAAACACGTTGTTGGCTATGCGGTTGAAGCAAAAAAAGCCATTATTGTTATTATAAACAAGTGCGATTTAATCGATGATTTAAATACTTTTAAAAAAGAATTTAAAGAGAAATTTGTTACTCAATTTAAATTTTTAGATTATGTCCCAATAATTTTTACATCTACTTTGAAATTTAATAATAAAAATGAAATATTTAAAACAATTGATGAAGTTTATGAATCATATTCATTCGAAATAAAAACTTCAGTTTTAAATGATATTATTCAAGAAGCGCAAATGATGAATGAATCACCTGATTTTAATGGAGGAAGAGTAAGAATATATTATGCTCAACAAATTTCTTCAAAGCCTCTTACCATCGCCTTATTTGTTAATGACCCAAAATTTATGCATTTCTCATACTTAAGATATATCGAAAATAAAATTCGTGATTCTTTTTCTTTAATCGGTTCTCCAATTAATCTTGTTTTACGCAAAAGAAAATAGTATAATTTGGGCGTTTTTAAACATGTTTATAATATTTACATTGTGAATGTTATATGATTTAATAAATTATCAAATACAATTTGATAATATTTAATTGTAAGGAGTAGGAACAATGAACAAAGCTGAATTGATTGTCGCCGTTAGTGAATCAACAAAATTATCAAAGAAAGATACCGAAAGAGTTATTGATTCATTCTTTGAAGAAGTAGCACATGCTTTAGAACATGGCGAAGTCGTAAAAGTTTCTGGTTTTGGAGCTTTCCAAGTTAAATCAAGAAAAGAAAGAATCGGAACTTCCCCTGTTGATGGTAAAAAAATTAAAATCCCAGCAACAAAGACTGTTGGATTCAAACCATCAAAAAGCCTTAAAGATTTAGTTAAGTAGTTTGTTGAGGTTAAAAATAAAATTGAGCTAGCTTCAAAACTAGCTTTTTTATTTATTTTGAATATGGATAAAATTTTTGATTATTTAAAAGACATATTTGATAAAAATGGTTTTTCATTATATATGATCGGCTCAACAAGCCGTGATTATCTTTTAAATAGAGAAATTTTAGATTATGATTTTGTAAGTGATGCTACTCCTAGTGATATTAAAAAATTTTTAGATAATTTAGATTTAACTTTTGAAAAATATGGGACTATTAAATATAAATATAAAGATAAGAAAATAGATATTGTAACTTTAAGAAAAGAGGAAGAATATATTGATTTTCGTCATCCAAATAAAATAACTTTTATAAAAGACATAAACATTGATTATAAAAGAAGGGATTTTACAATAAATGCGATTTATATCGATAAAAATTATAAGATAATTGATCCTTCAAATGGTTTATTAGATTTAAAAAATAGGCATTTAAAATTTATAAAAGATCCTTTAACATCGATAAAAGAAGACCCGTTAAGAATTTTAAGAGCATATCGATTTATAAAAGAATATAATTTAACTATTGATGAAAATGTATTAAAAATTTTAAAAGATAACGAATGCTTATTAAAAAACGTTAAAACTCAAAAGATTGAAGAAGAAAATCGAAAATTAAAGGAGGCTATAAAAAGATGTATAACAAATTAAATGCTTTAGATTTTATTTATCTTTTACTCGATTATTATAAAGATTTAAAAATAACTAATGATGAGCTTCTTGTTTTGCTTATGTGCGATCATCTTTTAAATAGCGATAATAAGCTTATAACTATCGAACAATTAGAGATGAAATTAGATATTCCTTTTAATGAATTAGACAAGATTTTTAATTCTTTATTAACGAAAAAATATATTGTTTATGAAACTAAAAATGACGATTTTGTAACCTCATTAAATAATTTAAAAAATGAATTATTAAAACATTATTATAAAGATTTAAATAACGAAACTTTAGTCAAGGATGATAAAGAAATCGTTAACGAAGAAACAAAAATAAAGGTTTTTTCATCTTTTGAACATTATTTTAATCGCGAATTAAACGAAACTGAAAAAGATTTTATAATGAAATGGTTAGTTAATGGAATTGATGTCGAAATGATTATTGATTCGTTAAAAGATGCCTATAATTTAGGAGCTTTAACTATTAAAAAAATCGACGGAATTATCGCAAAAAAATTAAAAGAGGAAGAAGATATTTAATTTTTAAAAATGAAAACAAAAGAAAAATGCGATAAAATCGTTACTTATTTTAATAAAATATTACCCTATGCAGATTGCGAATTAAACTATTCTAAAGATTATGAACTTTTATTCGCGGTAGTTTTAAGCGCCCAAACAACCGATAAAAAAGTAAATGAAATAACTTCGACATTATTTAAAAAATATCCTAATTTAGATTCTTTCGAAAAAGCAAGTTTAAATGAAATTGAAGATAACATTCGTCAAATTGGATTATATAAAGCTAAAGCGCTTGCTTTAAAAGATATAACTCATAAATTAATTTATAATTTTAATTACAAAGTTCCTGACAATAAAAAGGACCTTTTAACAATGAGAGGGGTAGGAAATAAAGTTGCAAATGTTGTATTAATCGAGCTTTTTAATAAAGAAGAATTTCCTGTTGATACCCATGTTTTTCGTGTTTCAAAAAGATTAGGTTTAGCATATAAAAACGATACAGTTGAAAAAGTTGAAGAAAAATTAAGAAAAAAATTTAAAAAAGAGCAATATAAATTACTACATCATCAATTTATTCATTTTGGAAGATACTATTGTAAAGCAATTAACCCAAGTTGCCAAAGTTGCGAATTAAAAGATATTTGTTTAGATGTTCATAATAATTCATCAATAAAAACTAAATAATCTAAAATAGGATATAAAGAAATTTCAATTTTTCTGCCCTTTTTTATAAATTCATCAATTGGTATAGAATTTCTTTTACTTTTGCTGATGTATTCTTTTAAATTTTTAGTTGAATAGAAAAATATGTCGTTTAATGCAGTAAAATAAACGATTATAAATGAAATTCCTCCCATTTCATCTACTTTATATAGATGTTTTAGTTGTTTTGAATTTATGTTTTTAAGATTAAAAGAAGTCTTTGATTTAGTTTCTTTTGCCTCAAAATCAATATATTTTCCTTTATATAGGCCGTTATAATCACTTGTTGAAGGCTTTTCAAAGAAAGCTTCAGTAATTTTATTTTCTTTATTAGTTTTTACTATATGAATTGGAGTCGGTTTTTTATAAATTATGGCTTTATCTATAAATAAATAATATTTATTTGAATCATTTAACATTGTTTCAAGCGATAAACCTCGATTTTTATAAGAAATAGACGAAGTTTTTAAGTTATCCTTTTTGTTATTTTCAATATTAAATGGGTACTTTATCATTTTAAATCTTCCTCAACGTAAGTCATAAAATCTTTATAAGTGACTTTTTGTTCGCTTTCTAGTTTTTTTAAAACTTTTCTAAAAGGATTTGGCAAAGCAGGCGATCTTTTTAAAACTTTGATATATTCTTCTTTTAAAATTGATTGTTTTATTAAAAAAGCATTATATAAATGCATTAAATTAATTGAATCAGTTAAAGGATCGTGAATATTTGTTTCAATGTTTGTGTGAAAAATTTTTAAAGCATCTATTAAAGATAACGCAGTATTTTTTTCAGATTTAACATATCGAGTAAAAGTTTTAGAAAAATCGATGCTATTTTCATAAAAATAACGAATAAATTCATCGTCATTCATACCGCTATTTAAAGCGCTATTATGCATTAAATGGGTGTCAAAATTTCCATAATGTATAAATTTGCAAGGTTCTTTTCCAACATATCTTTTGAATTTTTCCATAGCTTCCGGAAAAGTTAAGCCCTCATTTTCTAATAGTTCATTTGTAATTCCGGTTAGATTAGTTATAAAATCACCAACAATTTCATCGATTTTTATATAGCATTTAAATGTAGAAAAAATTTTTTTAACAAAGTTTTTATTATCTAAACTAGCTTTTATTGCTCCGATTGCGATAATTTCTTGACTATATTGAGACCCTTCAAAATCAATAAAGATAATTGTTTTGGCATTGTTAAGTAAACGATTTATTTCTTTCATAATTAAACTATTAATAGTATAACGATAAATCTTCTAATTTCTACTATTTTTAACTATTTTCTAAAATACAAAAGGATTATTTCTTTAATAATTTTTATTAAAGAACTATAATAATTTTTGGAGGAAATTAAGATGAAATTTATTGTTGAAACAAGTGCAAGACATATTCATTTAACACAAGAAGCTTTAGAAAAATTATGTGGAGAAGGTTATCAATTAACCGTAAAAAAAGAATTATCACAACCTGGCCAATTTGCATCTAATACTAAATTAGACCTTGTTGGACCTAAAAATACAATCCATGGTGTTTCTATTCTTGGACCAGTTAGAAAAGAAAACCAAGTTGAAGTCAGTGCTACAGACGCTAGAACTTTAGGAGTTAAAGCACCAGTTAGAGAATCAGGTGATGTAAAAGGAAGTGCACCAATTAAAATTGTTAATCCTGCTAATGGAAATGAATTAGATTTAGAAGAAGGCTGCATTATTGCAAAAAGACATATCCACATGACTCCAGAAGATGCTGAAGCATTCGGAGTTAAAAATGGCGATATTGTAAGTGTTGCAACCGGTGGCGAAGGAAGAAAAATTGTTTTTGGAGACACTGTTGTTAGAGTTTCACCAAAATATAGTTTAGCTATGCATATTGATACTGATGAATCAAACGCTGGTAACTGTTTTGGCGAAATGTATGGAGAAATTGTTAAATAATGATTAAAACGATTAATCATATTTGTAAAGGAACCTGTTCAAGAAGTATCGACTTATCCTATGATACGGAAACCAATAAAATTACTGATTTTAATATTGTTGGTGGATGCAACGGCAATTTAAAAGGTATTAAAGCTCTTATTTTAAATCGCGATATAAATGAAGTTCACGATTTATTAAAAGGTATAAAATGCGGATTTAAACAGACTTCTTGTCCAGACCAAATTTCGATAGCGATTGAAGAATTAAAATCTCAATAATATTAAGTTTGAATTAACTATTCTAACTATATATAATATTAAAACTTATCAAGAACTACATATAATTAGGTGAAAAAATGTAGTAGCAACTCTTTAAAATAAAAGTAAGTGCTTCCTAATAGCAAAGTTATCCACACTTTGAACGATAAGTAGGAAATGAATTTAGAGCCTTCCTTAAAAGTGGAAGGCTTTTTATAAACTAAAAAGGAGATATAAATGGAAAAAGAGAAGATATTATTTACCTCTGAATCTGTTTCAGAAGGTCACCCAGATAAGGTTTGTGATCAAATTAGCGATGCTATTTTGGATGCCTGTTTAAAAGAAGACCCTTCAAGCCATGTTGCTTGTGAATGTTTTGTAAGCAAAGATTTTTTATTGATTGGCGGAGAAATTACAACAAAAGCTAAAATAAATTATGAAGAAATTGCAAGGAATGTTATTAAAGATATCGGATATGATAAAGACGAATTAGGTTTTAATTATAAAAATTTAAAAATTATAAATATCATTAATTCTCAATCTCCTGATATTAATATGGGAATCGATAAAGGAGATGAACTTCTTCAAGGAGCCGGTGATCAAGGAATTATGTTTGGCTATGCTACTAATGAAAATGAAGGATATATGCCTTTAGCAATTGTTATTTCTCATAAATTGGTCCGTGAAGCTACAAAGTTAAGAAAAAACGGCTCTTTTAAATATGCTCGACCAGATATGAAATCTCAAGTAACAATCGATTATTCTTCTAAAACACCGAAGGTCGATACTGTTTTAATGTCAGTTCAACATGACCCAGATTTTAATGAAAAAGAATTTAAAGAATATATTTATGAAAATATTATGGTCCCAGTAATAAAATCTTTTGGCTTAAATGATGATTTTAAATATTTAATTAATCCAACAGGAAGATTTGTAATTGGTGGACCAGCAGGAGACACCGGATTAACTGGGAGAAAAATTATTGTCGATACCTATGGGGGTTCTGCAAGACATGGCGGAGGATGTTTTAGTGGGAAAGACCCTTCTAAAGTTGATAGAAGTGCTGCTTATTATGCTCGCTATATGGCAAAAAATTTGGTTGCAGCAAAAATCGCGGATCGTTTAGAAATTCAACTATCTTATGCAATAGGAAAAGCCGAACCTATTTCAATTTCTGTGTCAACTTTTAAAACCTCGCGTTATGAAGACGAAGATATTTTAAGAATTATAAATAACGTATTCGATGCTCGTCCGGGAGCTATAAATAAGGCTTTTTCCTTAACAAAGCCAACTTTTGAATATAAAAATCTTGCTTCTTATGGTCATTTTGGAAGACCAGATTTAAATATTCCTTGGGAAAAAATTGATAAAATTGAGGAAATCAAAGAAATTATAAAAAAATTAGGCATAAAAGAGAAAAACTTTCCACGTGAAAACTAAAATTTAAAATTGTTAAGTTTAATTATATTTATTTAAAATTATTAAAAAATTGTTATAATATAGATAACAAAAGCACATAGGAGGATAATCATATGAAATATCAAATTATTGGCAAAAACATTACTGTTACACAAGCCATTAATGATGCTATTGTGAAAAAATTGTCCAAAATGGATAAATATTTTAAAAACGACGAAGTTGTTGATTGTAGAGCAGTCGTCAGAAGTTATAAAAATGGAGCTAAAGTAGAAGTCACAATTTTTACTCCAGATACTACATTTAGAGCTGAAGTTAAAGATCAAGATTTATATAATGCAATTGATGAATGTATCGATAAACTCCAAGGTCAAATGAGAAAATTAAAAACTCAACTTCTAAAGAGATTCGAACACGAAGGCTTAGGAAAAGCTATTGTTTATGAAGCTTTAGAAGATGAGAGTGAATATGAAGAAAATGAAGTCGTTAGAACTAAAAATTTAGATTTAAAGCCAATTACTTTAGATGAAGCAATTACTGAAATGGAAGCAATTGGACATGATTTCTATATTTATTTAGATACTGATGATGAAAAAATCTCAGTCGTTTATAAAAGAAGTGAAGGCGGCTATGGCTTACTTCAAGCTGATAACAAAGTCAGTTTATAATCTATAAATTTTCGATAAATATAAAGGCTATCAATAAGATAGCTTTTATTTTACTTTTTTTAAAATAATAGATAATATATAGCATAGTTTTACTATGCTAAAAAAAGTTATTGCTACAGATTTAGATGGAACGTTGTTCTATCCCAAAGATCACAAAAATATGATTTGCCCTGCAAATTTATTTTTTATTCAGTCTTTTATTGATAATGGCGGGAAAGTTGTAATAGTTTCTGGAAGATCGCTTGCTTATGGATTAAAGGTTGAAAAAAAGATTGGTCGCCCAGTTGATATCGTTTCTTTTAATGGAGCCTGCATTTGTCATAATAAAGAAATTATTTTTTCTAAAGAGATTCAAAAAGAGGAAGTAATTTCAATTATTGAAGATATTTTCTCATCATATAGATGTTTAGCCATCGCTATTTTTACAGATAGTGGAATTTATGTAAAAACTAGATCTGATTCAAAATTACTTTTATTTTTATATCGATTCTATTCTAAAAGCCAAGGTGTTCTTGCCGAAAAAATTTATTTTGGAAAAGATAAATACGATAAATCATTAAAAAATGAACGTGTTTATAAAATTTTAGTTTTTTTCGGAATAACGAATTCTGCTAAAAAAAGAGCGATGGAAACAAATAAAATTATTCGCAATACCTATGATAATGTTGAATCATCTTGGACTGGAGGTTGTATTGAAATCACTTATAAAGATATTAATAAGGGTGAAGCTATTAAAAAATATTGCGAAATTAACAGTATAAATAAAGAAGATGTTTATGTTGTTGGAGATAGTGGCAACGATATAACGATGTTTAAAGAATTTAATGAACATTCTTTTTCTATGTTTCACGCCCCAAAAACCGTTAAAAAATATGCCAAATACACTCTAGAGAAATATGAAGATTTATCTAGATATATTTATTAAAAATAGTAAAATATATAAGATATTGAAAAGGAGAAATAATTATTTATGTTACCAATTAATAGAGTTATTGTTTCACTTGTTTATTATAATTCATTACTTAGAGATACTCTTGAATACTCAACACACAGAGATAAATTCGATGTTAATTTTTATAATTACAAGAAAAATGGAATTGTTAACGAACCACTTTTAAATACTCCATTAAAAAGTTTTTTAGATTCAAATGGTGAAAAAGGTGATGAATTAAGAAAACAAATTTTAGAATACGGAGAAACATTCTATTCTGATAAATCAACCGTTTTAAGAGTTGATGGCGACACAATTAAAGTAGATCATAACCAAGATGTTTTACTTTTTGAAAAAACAATCCCACTTCATGAATCGATCAATGCAGTTATAAGAATTCATGAAAAATATGCTCAAGATCACAATCAAGTTGACGAAAAAATCGTTAAATTACTTGATGCCGATGAAAAATTCTATCGTTCAGTTGTTTTATTCTCTTTATTAAATACAATTATGAGAAAATTTAATGAATTTAATAAAGAAATGAGAGAATCACATGGTGAAAAAGGACCAGCCGCAAGCTTTATTGAACAAGAATTAAATACTCTTGTTAGAATGTTCTTTATTTCAAAAGCAAATGCTACATGTAAAAATTCTGAATATACCGATGCTTTAGATTTAGTTGAACATTTAATCGAAATGATGAATGGCAAAAGAGAATTACCAAAAGGAAAAAATTTTAACGATGTCTTTGCTGAAGCAAACGCTAAAGTTAATGAATTTTTAATTCTTTCAGAAGATAGTTGGAAATTATATTATGCTCCAGCAGTTCAAGAAATGATTAAAGACAACCAAGAAGCTAGAGCAAGAGCACAAGAAGCTCAAAAGAAAGAAGAAAATAAATAATGGAAAAACAATTAAAAACCAAAAATAATTTTTTCAAAGCATTTAGTGTTAAAGAATTGATTGCTTTTATAATAGCTGTATTATTGATTTTAACTGGATTAACATTCTTAGTTTTGGGTTTAATCGATGATTATACAAATATTTATAATTCAATTTTAACTACACCAAATACTTCAATGAAATCAATGATGGGTGGAATCGGTTTCACCTGGTTTGGTGTAATTGTTAACATTGTCGGCGCAATTATTTTAGCTTTTTCGCTTTCCTATGCTTCAAAAAGTGAAGATAGAGAAAAAGAAAGAGAAGCAAGAAGAAGACAAAGAAGAGAATCTCTTTCAAGTAGTAATGAAGTCCCAACTTATTCTACAATAATGAACTCTTCTCAAGAAAAAAAGTAATATAAAGACCCAATCATTACGAGTGGGTCTTTTATTTTTTATTTTCTTTATAAATTTTAAATAGTGTTTCGCTATTAAATATTGAATTAAAATTATGTAAAGCTCTAATTTGTCCATGTAGAGCTTTTCTTTTTGCCTTTTCTTTATCGGTAATAAGCTCAATAACCTTATTTTTTAAAGATTGATAATTATTAACTTCGAATAAATACCCATTTTCATCACTTTCAACAATTTCTTTAGTTCCTAAACTATCAGAAGCAATAATAGCTAAACCATTGAGCATCGCTTCAACCGTTACTAGGCCAAAAGCTTCACTTAAAGAAGACATTATAAAGACATCGCTTTTTTTATAATAATCAGTGACATTATCGACTTGACCCACAAATTTAATACGATTTTTTATATTTTTTGCATGTCGAAGTAATTTATTTTTATAAGAATTTCTAACATAGCCAACAAAAGTTAAATCAAAATCAAACTGATTTTTTAATTCATCTAAAGCTTTTATTATTAAGAATTGACCTTTTTCATGTTTAATTCGACCAACATTTATAAAATGAATTGTTTTATCAAGAAATAAAACTTTATTTGGATTATAAAATTTTATTGTATTAACTCCATCATAAACATAGGTAAGAATTTTATTATTGATAAATGGCTTATATTTATAATATAAACCCTTGCTAACACAGATAACTTTTTTTGCCTTGTTATATAAAGAAATCGCGTATTTAAAATTATAATAAGTCTTCTTTTGATCTTCATTTAAAAATTCACGAATATGCCGAATGTAAGGTATATTGAGCTTTAAGGCGATTTTAGCACCTAAATAATGATAGGAAGTATTAATAATAATTAAATCTGGATTAAAAGATTTAACAAATTTTGTAATACTTTTTTCTTTCAAATAATTGTTTAATTTATTAAAAGGATAAAGTAGATAATCAATTGGGTTAAAATAATCATGTTTTATCCATGAAAAGGTGAAATAAATTTCATAATCTATTTTTGCCTCTTTAAGCATTTTTGTCCCGCTTCCCCCATAAGGAAGAAGTACAAAAACTTCGGTATTTTCCATTTTTTTTATATCGCTTACTAATTTTACTAATGCTCTAAAGGCACCGCTTCCACTGTTATTATCGCTAGAAAAAAATAAATATTTCATTTTTGATTACCTATTTTTAACATAAGGACATTTAAAATCTGGATTTTTGCGATTTTCATAAATTTTACTAACGACATCTGGATTTGTTTTTAAATCGAACTTTCTAGCATAAAGTACAGGTATTTTATGTTTATAAATTCTTTTATAATCTTTCATTGTTAAAGGTTTTGGAGCATTTAAAACATACCAATCACAATATAATAAAGCGCCACCTCTTTTCTTTTTTATAAATAATTTCTCAAAAAATGGCGAATTATATAAAACTTCAGCAAAAATATGTTCATCAGCGATTAAAGTATTCTTATATTTATCGAATAATTTTTGGCTTTCAATTGTTTCAACGATATATTTAGTGCAATCTTTTGAAATTGTAAACCATAATAAAGTGGTTGGAACTTTAAAAGATTTAAATTGATTATTTGTTTTCATAAATGGTGAAAATAATAAATCAACAATAACATCACGAATCGCTAATAAATTACGATTTTTACGTTGTTTTGGAGAATATGCTTTATCGTGAATTAAATGTAGACGGCTTCTTTTTGTCCAATCAAAACGAACATCGATAAACTCTTTACCTTTATTTTCACTTAAAAACTTTTTAATTTCTAAATCTGGGTATAAAGGAAGACAACTTTCAGAGACCATTGTGAAATAATCATAATCAAATGTAAGAGTATATTTTAATAGTGAAGTTGTGGCGATTGATGTAGTTAAATCGCCCCAGCCAACATCAAAACGATCTAAAATAAAATGAACATGTTTATCATTTTTATAAAGTGAATAAAGATCTTGAAATAATTCTTCACTCTTTTTATCGACTAAAATAACGAGTTCATTATCGTTTACGTTAAGTAAATTAATTAAATTAATTGCCTGTTCTTTTTTAGAAGAGAGCATCATTCCATAAATAAGTTTCATAATTTTTTCTCTTAAATATCAATATTAAATAGTTTTAAATCATTAAAAGCGAGTTCGCAAACATCATCCATATCATAATATTTGTATCTTCCTAATCGACCAGAAAATAAAATATTTGCTTCATTTTTAGCCTCATCTTTATATTTTTCATATAAAAGATTATTTTTTTCATCGTTTAAAGGGTAATATCTTTCCATTCCTTCTTTATATTGAACAGGATATTCTTTTGTAATATAGGTTACATCGCTCTTATCATTTTCAAAATATTTGTGCTCAATTATTCGAGTATAAGAAGGAGTAGTATCGGTATAGTTAATTACACAATTTCTTTGATAAAATTCTTGGTTTATTTTTTCAAGTTCAAATTTTAAAGAACGATATTCTAATTTTCCTAATTTATAATCATAATATTCATCAATTGGACCACTATAAATTATAAAATTAGCAATATTTTTATAATAATCACGTTTTTTTAAAAAATCCTCGTTTAATTTTACTTCGACATTTTTTAAAAGCTCTTCGATTAATTTCGTATATCCTCCAAGAGGAATTCCTTGATAGATGTCGTTAAAATAATTGTTGTTATATTCAAATCTTAGCGGCAATCTTTTTATTATAAAAGAAGGTAATTCGTTGCATTTTTTGCCCCATTGTTTTTCAGTATATCCTTTTATTAAATATTCATAAATTGTTCGTCCTACTAAAGAGATGGCTTGATCTTCTAAATTTTTAATTTCTTTTATATTTTCTTTACTTTTTTCTTCTTCAATTTTTCTAATAGCTTCTTCTTTAGTCTTAACTCCCCAAATTTCATTGAATGTATTCATATTAAAAGGCATATGATAATATTTTCCTTTATAAAAAGCTAAAGGAGAGTTGATAAAATTGTTAAATTTAATGAATGAATTTAGGTAATTCCAAACTTTTTCATTGGAAGTATGAAAAATATGAGCTCCATAAACATGAACATCAATATTGTTCATTTTTTTAGTATAAATGTTTCCACCAATATGATCTCTTTTTTCAATAACTAAAACTTTATAGCCATTTTTAGATAATTCATGAGCCATAATCGAACCATAAAGCCCGCTACCAACAATTAAAAAATCGTAAATTTTTTTATTATTCATACTTTATAATTCTATATATTTTTATTATTAATTTAAAGATGATTAAGGCATAAAAAAACACCATTTTTTAAAATGGCGAGTATTTAAATTTATCTTTGGCGGAGAAAAGGGGATTTGAACCCCTGCGCCTGTTACAGCCTACGAGCTTTCCAAGCCCGCCCCTTCAGCCTCTTGGGTATTTCTCCATCAATTTAGTTGTATATGCTCTTTTAAAGCCTTATTATTTTATCAAATGATATTTTGAAAGTCACTTAAAAATGAAAGAATTTATTATTGCTCATAACGACTCAAATCAAAGAGTTGATAAATTTGTAAAGAAATATTTAAGAAACGCCCCTCTTTCTTTTATATATAAAACTTTTAGGAAAAAAGATATTAAAGTAAATGGGAAGTGGGTTAAAGAAAATTATATTTTAAATGAAAATGATATATTAAGAATTTATGTTCCCGACAATAAAATCGAGGAATTTTTAAGTGATAGTTTTGAAAATGTTAATTATAATTTTGAAATTATATATGAAGATCAAAACTTTTTAATCATTAATAAAGATCGTGGGATTTTGATTCACGGAGATAATAATGAAAAAAAATACACTTTAAGCAATGAAGTTTTATCTTATTTAATAGATAAAAATGAATATTCTCCTCGTAATGATAATTTTATTCCTTCTCCTATTCATCGATTAGATAGAAATACTTCTGGATTAATAATATTTGCAAAAAATCTAATGGCTTTTAAAGAAGGAAGCGAATTATTTAAAAAGAAAGTTCAAATTGAAAAACATTATTTAGCTTTAGTTTTTGGAAACATAAAAGATGAAGGAGAAATCAATGCCCCATTATTAAAAAATAGTAAGACTAATACTGTGAAGGTTGATTTCATAAGTGGAAAAGAATCACTAACTGAATTTAAGAAAATTGATGGAAATGATATGTATTCTTTGATTAACGTTAACTTAATTACTGGAAGAACTCATCAAATTCGAGTTCATTTATCTTATATTCATTATCCAATTGTTGGCGATGAAAAATATGGGAATTTTGTTTTAAATAAAGATTTTTATAAAGAATATAAATATTCAAAACAGTTTTTACATGCTTATTCTTTAACTTTTAAGGATATTACGGGCGAGCTTTCTTATTTATCAAATAAGACATTTTATGCCCCTTTAAAAAATGATGAAAAGAATATCTTAAATAAATTGAATTTTAAGTATGAAAAAATTTAAAATAGAGTTGTTTAAAGGAATTTAAAGATATGAAAGAAATTGTTAAGGAAAATTTAAAAAGATGGTTGGAATCAAGGAAAGTAAGCGAAGAAGATAAAAAAATTCTAAATTCAATGAATGAAGAACAATTAGATGATGCTTTCTTTAAAAACATTGCATTCGGAACGGCTGGAATAAGGGGAGTTTTAGGTCCAGGCACTAATCGAATGAACTATTTTACAGTTTTAAAAGCAACTGTTGGTTTTGGATTATATTTGAAAGAAATTTATAAAGATTGTGATTCAATAAGTGTTGCAATTTCCCATGATAATCGTCATTTTTCTAGAGAATTTACTTTAGAAAGTGCAGATATATTAAATAGAATGGGTATAAATACTTATATTTTTGATTCATTAAGACCAACTCCTGAACTTTCATATGCGGTTAGATATAAAAAATGCCAAGGCGGGATTATGATTACAGCTTCTCATAATCCTAAAGAATATAATGGTTATAAAGTTTATGATGATGAAGGCTGTCAACTAGTTCCTTCTAAAATTGCTAGATTAATTGAAATTATTGATTCACTTGAAGATGAATTAAATGTCGAAGTTCCTGAAGTTGAAAATAAAGGACAAAACTATATTTTAGAAGACGATGTAGATAAAACTTATGTAGAGGAAGTAGAAAAAATTGTTATCGACCCTTCTTTAGATAAATCAAATTTTAAAATCGTCTATTCTCCAAATCATGGAACAAGTTATGTTAATGCAATGAAAGTCTTTAAAGACGAAGGTTATGATGTATATCCGGTTTTAAAACAATGTAGTTTTGATCCTGATTTTAGCGCAACTTTATCTCCAAATCCTGAAGACCCACGTGCCTTTATTGAAGGAATTAAACTGGCTAAAGAAATTGGCGCTGAGCAAATTTGTATGACTGACCCTGATGGAGATAGAGTTGGACTTGCTACAAAATTAAATAATGGCGAATTTGCTTTAATGACAGGAAATGAATCAGCCGCAATTTTGCTTGACTACATTATCACTCATAAATTAAAAAAAGGAGAAGATTTATCTAATTGTGTTGTTTATAACACCGTTGTTTCTTCAATGTTAGGAAAAGCAATTTGCGATTATTATGGAGTAAGACTTGAATCATTCTTAACTGGATTTAAATATATTGGTGATAGAATTCATTATTATGAAGTAAATGGAGGCTATAAATTTTTATTTGGCTATGAAGAAAGTTATGGTTGCTTAGTTTCTCCTTTTGTAAGAGATAAAGATGGCATTCAAGCAATTCTTTTATATAGCGAAATGGGTTTAGCTTATCATTTAAAAGGTAAAAATTTAGTTGAAGCTTATGATGAAATTTGTAATAAAGTAGGTAAATTCTATTATACTGAATTGTTTAATATTTATTTTGAAGGTAGCGAAGGCCAAGCAAAAATGAATAAAATTATGGAAAAATTAGAATTAAATCCATTTACAAGTTTAAATAATAATAAAGTTACAGTTATTGAAAATTATTTTGCTCTTACCAGAAAAAATTTATTGACTAATGAATCGAGCAAAATTTTAAATCTACCAAAGGGTGATTTAGTTAAATTCTTCTTTGAAGATGGAACAAATATTGCTATCCGCCCTTCTGGAACTGAACCAAAATGTAAATTCTATATCGAAGTTTGTGGTAAAAACAGAGAAGAAACCAAAGGAAAACCTGAAATTTACTTTGAAAAATTAAAAGAAGAACTCTTATAAAAAATAAATTCTCATTTCTAAAAAGATTTGAGGATTTTTTAATTAAAAAATTTTTTTAATTCATAAATTATACCATCATGGTCATTATCATAGGTTGTAAGATAAGTGGCGTATTTTCTTATTTTTGGATTTCCATTTATCATTAAAAATGAATTTTTAAACATTGAAAGCATTTCTATATCGTTATCCGCATCGCCAAAAACAAAAACATTTTCTTTATTTATATTTTCTCTTTCGACTAATAAGTTTAGTGTCGCAGCTTTAGAAATATTATGAATATGTATTTCAGCATAAGGACAATCCCGCCAAAACCTTAAACGATATTTATTATCTTTGTTTATTTTATCAAAACTTTTTAGCAACGATTTTTTAGTTTCTTCATTTTCATTCTTTAATTTCATAACAAAAGTGAAAGTGTCGCAATTAATAACTTTATCAAAAGGCCCGTTAATGATTTTCATATTAGCTTTTTCAAAAAATGCGAAAAGAAAATCATCTTCTTTGTCGCAAAAAATTGTATCTTCGTTTTCAGCTAAAATACTTACAACTTCTTTATTGATTATCTCTTTATAAAGATTTAATAAAAAATTTTTCTCTAACTTATAAGATATTTTATTAAATGAAGGAATTTTTGGGTCAATTACTAAGGAACCATTATATGAGATGATTGGTGATTTTAGATTCAAAAAATCATAGTATCGATAAATACTACGAGGAGCTCTTCCTGAGCATAAAACAATTAAATTCCCTTCTTTTTCTAATTTATTTAAATATTCTTTTGTATTATTGCTTATTTTTTTATCTGTTGTTAATAATGTTCCGTCTAAATCAAGTGCAATTAAATTTTTATTTTTTACCATAAATACCTACAGTTTGTTGTACTTTTTTTAATGTTAAAGAGGCAACCATTTTTGCTTTTTTAGCGCCTTCTTTTAATACTTCATCGACAAGATTGGAGTCGATAATTTCATTATATTTTTCTTGAATTTGTCCAATCTTTTCTAAAACTATTGCAGCAACTTCTTTTTTAAAATCACCATATCGATGACAATCTTTAAATAAATTTGCAGCTTCATTAATATTAATATCTTTTAAAGAAGCATAAATTGTTAAAAGATTTGATATTCCAGGTTTATTCTCTTTATCAAAATAAATATCACTACCTAAATCAGTAGTAGCGCGCATAATTTTCTTTTCGATAGATTTTAAATCTTCCAAAAGGAAAATATCGCCTTTTTCATCACTTTTAGACATCTTTTTTGTTGGGTCTGATAAGGACATGATTCTGGCCCCAACACTAGGAACGATTGGTTCGGGCATAACAAAAATCTCTTTATTGTAACGAGTATTAAATCTATGAACTAAATCTCTACACAATTCAACGTGCTGTTTTTGGTCTTCTCCAACAGGAACAACATCTGCATTATAAAGTAAAATATCAGCACACATTAAA
>CALVMY010000005.1 GCA_944349405.1 uncultured Bacilli bacterium
ATTTGATTCGATTGCCTTTTGCTTATTAACAAAAGTTACTTCGGTTGAACCTCCTCCAACGTCAATAAAAACATATGGATCATCGTCTAATTTTAAGTCTTTAGCAATTTTAGAGACTGTTGTAGCTTCGTCTTCACCGCTAATAATTTTAATGGTGATGCCAGTTTTTTCTTTTACATAATCAATAGCTTCTTGTCCGTTTTCGGCTTCTCTCATAGCAGAAGTTGCAAAACAAGAAAAATCGACTACGTCATAAATTTGCATAATCGATTTAAAAGAAGAGATTGTTAAAGCTAATTGTTCCATTTTTTTAGGTGAAATCATTCCGTTTTTAAAAACATCAACTCCAAGACGAAGTGGTATTCTTATTTTTTGAACCTCTAATGATTCCATTTCATGGTTTTTGTTAACAAATGTATCTTTAATAACTAAACGTGCTGCGTTAGTTCCTATATCAATTCCAGCGTAGTAACCCGATTTCATACATACCCCCTATTTTATCGATTTTTTTATCTATAAATGTGAAATTATTGTGAAATTTGCTTTAAATAATTAACTCCAATCTCAAATGCTTTCTTGTCGTCAATATAATTTTCTTCATTAACTTCATCACTAGATTGACCTAATAAAGTCTTTCTAACTTTTGTGTCAGCACCTAGTTTATAAAGTTCTGTGTTAATTGATTTTCTTCCAAAGCCATGAAGTGTATTTCTTTTAACACCCGAAAGTGCAAAATATTTATCAACTCTAACTCGAAGTGCTGAACGAGAGATTTGAACTAAATAATCTTCGTCTTGTAATTCATTGCGTTTTATATAATCGTAAAGTCCTTCAACTAAATCATTAACGATTGCAATTTTTTTGTAAGAGGAACTAGATTTTAATCTTTCAGTAACCATACCATTATACAATTTTTGTCTTTGAATAGAAACGATTGCGATTTTATCTTTAAATTCAATATCCTTAATCTTGATTCCTAAAAATTCGCCAATTCGAAGCCCAGAATAATAAAGAGTTTTAAGTATTATTTTATCGTCAATATCGGTTATTGAGTTTAAAAGTTGATTTAATTCGCTTATCGAAGTATAAGAGTTCTTGCTTTCAATTTTCTTTTGAACACCGGTTTTTAAAGATTCAAGTGCAAACAAGCAGTCATCTTTTTTATCACTTCCAATAATACCAAGTTTTCTTGAATAGTTGATTAAATCTCGTAAAGTTGAAATAATTAGATTTTTTCTTTTTAGTCCAACTCCAGCAGTAGAAATAAATGCTCTAAATAAATCCAAATTGTTTTCATCATACATTTTTCCTAAATCATTCTTGAAGAAAGGTCTAATGTAATGGTCGATCATACATTCCTTTGCTCTCAACGTTCCCCAAGATAATTCATTTTCACGAGTTTTATAATATCGGCTAAACAAATCATCAATATTTTTAATTTTTAGATCAAGTGATTTAATATCTTTCTTTTTGCTTTCGATGATTTCATATTCTTTTGATTGAACATATTTTTTATTTTTAAATTCAGGATTATTTGTCTCTTTGTGAGTAAAGTGATAATAACTTCCATCGGCTCTTTTAATTTTTGCGTCGATGTAATAAGTCTTTGATTTTTTGTCTAATTTTATTGCCATAGATTTCTCCTTTATATTTTTAAGGGAAATGCTATATAATATATATAGCATTAAGCCTTTTTTGAATGATTGTGTTTTGTTTGGTTTAGTGTTTATTCTCGAGCCTAGTTAATGCTAGGCTTTTTTTATTTGCCTTTTGCATATTGATAGATTAAAACTACTCCACCACCAACGAAAGCAACTAATGCAGTAAAAGCTCCTAAATAATAGTCAATGCTTTCACCAGTTTGAAAATAACTTATAACTCCCATAAAACCTGCAAAGCCGAGTATAAGTAATATAATCCCTACTACTAGCTTCCAAACTTTCTTTTTGTTTTCCATAATTAATTCTCCCTATATTTTATTGTCTCCGTCTCCTTTAATATCGCTATCAAAAATAAATTGATCAATAAAATTATTTAATTTATTTAGTTGAGCATTACTCATTCTTTCTATTTTTGAAAGAACCTGTTGCCTCAATGTTAAAGGAAGTTTTTTATCTTCACTAACTCCCATTAAATAAAACGGATTTACATCAAGGGTAGTTGCAATTAAATATAAATAATCTTGTTTTGGGACAAAATCTCCATTCAAATAATGACTAATATTACCTCTTGATATGCCTGTTTTTCTTGATAATTCAGCAGGCTTAACTTTTTTTAACTCTAAAATTTCTTTCAACCTAACTGCAAAATATTTGTTTTTCATATCTATATTATATTAAGGAAAAAAATATTTTCAAATAAAAAGTTTCGTTTTCACAAAAAAACTCTTGCAAAACGCAAAAAAGGCACTATAATAAAATTATGTTGTGAAAACAAAACATGAAAGGAGGGAAAATGGAGTTCAATTATTCTTATTTAAGAGGTTTCATCAATGACAATCCTAATCTTAAAACATTAGAAAATTATGCAAAATTTTTAGGAATAACACCTCAAGCATTGAGAGATAAGTTGTCTAATAAGACACGTTTTACACAAACTCAAATTGCTAAAACAAAGCAAGAGTTTAATTTGTCTGATAAAGAAACTTGTGATCTATTTTTTTATTTATAAAGTTGTGAAAACATAACTTAATAATTGAACCATTAAGTTATATGGAAACAATTACAAAGAAAAAAAGCCCGATTCCTAAATTTTATTTTATATTTCTAGAGTTAAACAAAATCGGAATAAAAGGGCTTGAACAACAGTTATTTTCTTTAATTCTAACTGTTCAAAAACTAAATGGCAACTGCTTAT
>CALVMY010000006.1 GCA_944349405.1 uncultured Bacilli bacterium
AATAATGGATAACTGTATTATGGGTATTCTCGTTCTTGGTATTTTCGGTATTATTTTTGATAAAGGACTTCTTGTTATCGAAAAACGTTTAACTAGATGGAAATAAGGAGATAATTTATGGAAAACAAAGGAAAAGTTGTTATCAAAATAGATAACGTTAGAAAAGTTTACCCTGTTGAAAACGGTGATGATGTCATTGCTTTAAATGGTGTTAATCTTGAAATTAAAGAAAATGAGTTTATATGTGTTGTTGGTCCTTCAGGATGTGGTAAAACCACCTTGTTAAATATTATTGGTGGTCTTGAACAACCAACTAGTGGACAAGCAACTATTCATGGTCGTCCTATTTTAGGACCAGGACCAGATAGGGGAATTATTTTCCAACAATATGCTCTCTTCCCATGGCTAACTGTTAAAAAGAATGTCATGTATTCAACAAAATTTATTAAACATTTGGCCCCTGTTATGAAGAAAAATAAAGAAACAGGTGAGATGGAACAAGTTTATACACTCGATGAAAATGGAAATCGAGTTCCATTAATGAAAAAAGTTCATTATTCAAGAGCTGAAAGAGAAGCGATTGCTAGAAAATATATCAACATGGTTCAACTTAATGGATTTGAAAATAAATATCCAAAAGAATTATCAGGTGGTATGAAACAAAGAGTTGCTATTGCTAGAGGCTATGCTCTAAATTCTGAAGTTTTATTACTTGATGAACCATTCGGTGCTCTTGATGCTCAAACTAGATCCCAACTTCAAGAAGATTTATTAAGAACTTGGGAAAAAGAAAGAAAAACATGTTTCTTCATTACTCACGATGTTGATGAGTGTGTCTTACTTGCTTCAAGAGTAATTATTATGAGTGCTAGACCAGGACAAGTTAAGGAAGTTGTTAATATTGATTTACCTTATCCTCGTAGTCAAGCTACTAAACTCGACCCAAAATTCCAAGAATACAGAAATCATATTTGGGACGTTGTTTATAAAATGTATGTTGATAGTGGAAGTATCAACAATAATTAGGCAAAAACAAATGAAAATTTGTTAAAAATAATTTAAAAAATTAAAAGGAGATTTAAAACAAATGAAAAAATTTAAATTATTAACAGTAGTTGGAGCTCTTGCAACACTTGCTACTGCTGTGACCGGTTGTAATCAAACAGAAGATACTGTTCGTTTAGGACTCCACTTAAACTTTGGTGCTGGTGCTGGTTATAGTGCTATTGCTCAAGGCTACTTTGAAGATGAAGGTGTCACTATTGATATGCAAAGTGGCGACGGACCATCTTTAGCAGCTGCTTTAGTTGCAGGACAAATCGACGTTTCATTCATGGGTAATGGTGTCGCTTGGAACTATTTCACTGAAAGAGAAGAAATCAAATTAGTCGCTTTAGATAACTTAACTAACGATGATAAATTAATTGCTTTAAATTCAGGCGCTGGTGCTGGATTAACAGCTGAATCACCAGTTACAGATCTTGCTGATGCTTTAAGAGGATCAGACGTTGTTTTTGATCAAAATGCTACTCCAAAATCATTCTGGAATAACTTACTCACAACTATCAATGCTGAATTACCAGATAGTGAAGATATTTGGTGGGAAGATTTAGCAGGTGAAAAACTTCCTGCAGGTTTAGCATCATATGATGAAGCTAACAAAATTAATGTTACTCAAGCAACAAATGCTAACGTTGGTGTTGCAATGCAAAATAGTGAATATGATTTCTGTGTCGCATTTGCCCCAGTTTCTACAACCTTAATTAATGATTCTTCAAAATTCACAATGGTTGCTTCAACTTTAACACATATGCCTGATACATATACTCCTTCAACATGGGCAGTTAATGCTGCTTGGTTAGAAGATCATGAAGAAACATTCAAAAAATTCATGAGAGGCTTAGTTAGAGGTATGAACTTCAGACGTGATAACCCAACTGAATCAGAAAAAGACGTTGAAGAAATTACAGCAGGTTCATTTAAAGCTACAGGCGCAGTTGATATTGCTCAATGGTTAGGTGCAAAAGAACAACTCGAACTCTTAGAAGATGGAAGAGCAATGCAATACGTTGAAAATATCAGAAATTCACAAACATCTGATCAAATGTCAGATTCTGTTACTGCAGAAGATGCTGCTGACTTCTCATATTTAAAAGAAGCTTGTGAAGCATTACTTTAATAAAAAACAAGTTTAAAGTATACTAAAAAGGAAGGCTGAAGTGCCTTCCTTTTAAAAATATTTTATGAAAAAATCACTTATTTTATTAATAGTTTCATTTTCCTTATTTTTAAATTCATGTATTTTTGATGTAAGAACAGATGAAGATGTATTTAATTTAATTGTTGAAGAAAAATCTTACGATGAAGTTTATGCATTTTCATCTGATATTGCTTTAGAAAATTATTTAGTTTCTTACCCCTTTAACAATAATCCCTACGCTAAAATCTATACTATTTATGGAAGTATTGATAATGTCGATACTTTTTATGTTTATGGGTTAGATGATTGGGGAAATATATTCGAGCCTTTTATTTATGAGTGGCCTTTAAAACATAGTTATGATGATTGTTTAGAATTATTTAAAAATAATATACCAACTAAAACTTTTAATAAAACTAGAGAGGATGGAATTTATTTTATAACTAATAAATATTTTTTAGATAATGTATTTATTAAAAATAATATTAATTTATCGTCTAATTTTGTATTAAGATGTGATTTTTCCTATTATGTTTATGAAGTAGATGATAATTTATTTTTTAGTTATATTGAAAATTAAAATCCCTATTAATCGAATTAATAGGGATTTTTAAGATAAAAAAATTAGTAAATTATTTATGCTAAATTAATCGAAGACATTACTATTAAGTAAATATTAATAAGAATAATTGCAATAGTAGTAGCCATATAAACTATTTGTACACCTTTATTCGACATCTTTTTATTAAACCATGTTCCTAAAAGAGAGCCGATAATTGAAATAGGTATTAAAATAAGTAAGAAAATCCACCAAGATTGATCAACTGTAGGAAGAGATTCAATACTAAATAATGTGACAAATGTTCCATCAATTCCTGCCATTACAATCTTGGCAAGTTGAGAGAAAATAATTGTAATAAGTGAATTTATAGCCGCTTGTTTCATATCCATTCCAAAGAAAAGAAGTAAAACAGCAACATTAATAGGACCTCCTCCAATTCCTAAGAAAGTAGAACAAATACCTAAAAAAATACCGATAATAATCGTTACAATAAAGTTTTTAATATGTAATTGTTTTCCTTTAGGTAATAAAAGTTTCATATAAAAAAGAACAAATACTAAAAGAGCAATTAAAATAGCCGATTGAATAATAATTAAAACATCACCATTCGAAGAGTCTTTAACAAATTGGAAAAGAAATTGACCAATAACTCCTCCAATTACTGCTCCAATACCTAAAAAGACAGCGGTTTTCCAATTTTCAATCTTACTTTTAGAAGTAATATGACGAATTATTGAAGTAGATGTTCCAAATACAACACACATTGTTGAAATCATATTTGTTATTTCAGGAGTAGAAAAATAATCAAAAGCATCTAAAACTGGACGAATGATAACTCCGCCCCCAATTCCAGCAATTGCTCCTACAATAGAAGCGATAATAACAACTAGTGGAAATAAAAAATAATATAATATAGTCATATGCTTATAATACACTTTAAGATGGATAAATAAAAGATTATTTATTATTTATTATATAAATAATAAGATATTAGATAGTATTTAAAAAATAGTTGAAAAGTTTCGTTTGTATTTACAAAACGAAACTAATAAACTATTATTTAAATATGAAGAGTCGAAGGATGAAAATTAATCAAAGACAAAGCGAAATAGTTGAACTAGTCGATGCTAAAAAAAGTGTAACAGTTAAAGATCTTTCCAAATTACTTGATGTTAGCGAGGTTACAATTAGAAAAGACCTTGATCTTTTAAGTGAATATGGAATTTTAATCCGTCGACATGGATTTGCTTTAAAAAAGAATACTGCAGATATTACAAATCGATTATCAATAAATTATGATAGAAAATGCAAAATCGCTAAAAAAGCTGCTTCATTAATTGATGTAAACGAAACTATTTTAATTGGAAGTGGTTCAACTTGCGCTCTTTTAGCTGAAGAAATAGTTAAAACTAAACCAGGAGTAACAATTATTACTCATTCAATTTATATAGCAGAACATGCTTCAAAATTAGGTAATAATAAAATTATTCTTTTAGGCGGTGAATATCAAAATGACGCTCAAGTTTTAGTTGGGCCGATTGTAAGAAGTAGTGTTAGACAATTTTTTGTAGATAAAATATTTTTAGGAACAGATGGATTTGTTAAAAATGTAGGATTTATGGGAAGTGATTTTTCTCGTTCAGAAGCAGTTAAAAATATGGCCGAATCTGCTAAAAACATCATCATTATCACTGATTCATCAAAATTTAATAAAAGAGGTTTACTCGTTCAATTTACTCAATCTCAAGTAAGTCGAATTGTAACAGATATTGATCTAGATGAAGAATATAAGGAATTCTTTAAAAACATTGGTTTAAAAGTAGACTATATTAATTAATTAATTAACTATTTATTTAATTTAAATATTTAAATGAGAAAGAATAAGAAAATTCTTTCTCATTTTTAATTATATTTATCTCTTTTATATCTTTAATATTATTTAATTCATTAGTATAGTTAGAAACACCCCACCAAGGTTCAACGCAGACAAACTCTCCCTTATTCATATTTGACCAAATAGCTAAATAAGGAGCGCCATTAAAATTATAAGTTATTAAATAATTAAAACCGTTATCTAAAGTAATTAATGAATATCTATTTTTTAAAACAATGGTATCGAACTTTTTAAAATTATCTTTAAGTAAACCAATCTCATTAGTTTTTAAATTTTCTTCATTAGAAAAGTTAATTAATCCATCTTTAAAAAGTGGATAAAGAGATACTTCTTTATCAAATAATATTTTTCCATTTAAAGATGAAGCTTTTAATCCTGTGTGAGAGCCATATGAACAATATAAATAGCTATCTTTATTATTATTAATTATTTTTGTTTTTACATTTAAAGTATATTCATTTAAAGAAAAAGTAATTAAAAATGTAAAATTAAATGGATAAACTTTATAAGTTTCTTCATTTGAAGAAAAAATTAAAGTTATTGAATCATTTTTTCTTTCTTTAATCTTAAAAAGAGAGTTTCTAATAAATCCATGTCTAGTTTCAAATTCATATTTTTTATTATTATAGATATATTCTCCTTTTCCAATTAAAGGAAATATTTGAACATCTTGAAAAGGCCAGGAATCTTTTTCAATTTGATATAAAAGTTCAAAATTATTATTTTTTAAATCTTTAATCGAAGTTAATAATGCACCTTTTAAAGATATTTTTATTTCTAAACATTCATTTTTAATTATTTCTTCCATTTTTATTTTTCCTTTTTATTTAACTAATTTTTATTATTATATTAATAAAAATTATAGCATATTTATGGTATAATTTTATTTATTAAAATAAATGAAAGTTGAGAACAACATATGAAAAATTTTAAAAACATAATGATTGTTAAAGAAGATAGATGTGAAGTAGGCGACTGTTTATTTGATTCGTCTTTTTTAGCTTTAAGTAAAAATGATTTAGAAGGTGAAGATTATTCTTCTAAAATTATGATACCTGGTTTTTTTGATGTTCATACTCATGGCGCAAATGGATATGATTTTTCAACGGTTAAAGATTTAAAAGAAATCGACGAACTTTTAAAATTTTATATTTCTAAAGGTGTCACAAGTATTTTTCCAACTCTTTTAACTGAACATGATGAAACTGTTTATAAACAACTTGAACTCATTTATGAAGCTAAAAAAAATAATCCGATAATTAAAGGAATTCATATTGAAGGACCATTTTTATCTTTAGAATATAAAGGTGCTCAACTTGAAGAATGTATTCAAAAACCATCTGTTCAAAAGGTAGATGAATATATTAAGCATTCACATGGACTATTTAAATATATGACTATTGCTCCTGAAAGAGAAGATGCTCCGAAAGTAATTTCTTATATGGTTAGTAAAGGAATTAGAGTTGCAATGGGACATTCTTCAGCTACTTTTGATGAAACAAAATTAGGTTATGAAGCAGGTGCTAGATCTATTACCCACTGTTTTAATGCAATGAAAGGATTACACCAACATTTCCCTTCCATTACAACAGCTGCATTATATTTTGATGATTTATATACTGAACTTATTATGGATGGAATTCATGTTGTTCCAGAAATGGCTGAATTTTTAAGAAAAATTAAAGGAAATGATAAAGTTGTAGGTATTACTGATTCTTTAATGTGTGCTGGACTTCCTGATGGAGAATATATGATTGGAAATAGTCCAATTATTGTTAAAAACCAAGATGCTAAATTAAAAGAAAGCGGAGTAAGAGCAGGAAGCTGTTTAACGATGGATCGCGCATTTAAAAATATTAAAAAATTCTGTTCTTTAGATGATGTTATTGGAAGTCATCTAACTTCATTAAATGCGGCAAAACTTATGGGAATGGATGATAAAATTGGTTCGATAAAAGAAGGAAAATCAGCCGATTTTGTTATTTTAAATAGAAATTATGAAATAGAAGAAGTTTACATTAATGGAACGAGGTATTTTTAATATGGAAAAGAATTTAATTATCGCTCATGGTGGAGCTCCAACAGCTGTTATTAATGCATCACTTTATGGAGCTTTAAAAAAATTAAAAGAAGAAGGTTTTAAAGGAAAAATTTATGCTCCTAAGTATGGAAGTGATGGTCTTTTTAACGAAGAATTTAATGATTTAACATCTTTAAGCGATGAAGAATTAGAAATTTTAAAAGATACTCCTGGAAGTGCAATTGGTTCTTCTCGCTTCCCTTTATATGAAAAAGAATATGAGAAAATTATCGATATTTTAATTAAATATAATATTGGATATGTTCTTTTTACTGGTGGAAATGGAACAATGGATACAATTGGAAATATCTATAAATATGGTCTAAAAAGGGGAGTTGAACTCACTTGCGTAGGCATTCCTAAAACTATTGATAATGATATTGGAGTAACAGATCATGCTCCGGGTTTCGCTTCTTGTGCAAATTATATTGCTCAAACAGTTAGCGATTGTGCCCAAGATGTTAAAGGTCTTCCAATCCATGTTTCAGTTATTGAAGTTATGGGAAGAAATGCTGGATGGCTTGCTGCAAGTAGTGCTTTAGCAAGAAAGAAAAAAGGTGATGCCCCTCATTTAATTTATTTTCCTGAAGTACCTTTTGATGAAGATAAATTTATTGAAGATGTTAAAAAAGAATGGGATAAACATCATGGAGTAGTAGTTGTTTGTAGTGAAGGATTAAAAGATAAAAACGGTAATCCAATTGTTAAACCTATTTTTAAAACTGAAAGAGCTACATATTTTGGAGACGTTTCAACTCATTTAGCCACTTTAGTTATTGAAAAACTTGGTATAAAAGCAAGGAGTGAAAAACCAGGATTAATTTGTCGATGTTCATCTGCTTTAGTTTCTAAAGTTGATAAAGAAGAAGCTATTTTAATGGGAGAAGTTGCAATTGATGCCGCCTTAAAACATATTAATGGGGTTATGGCAGGAATTAAAAGAGTTTCAACTGATCCTTATAAAATCGAACCTATTTTAATTCCTATTGAACAAGTTATGATGGATGAAAGAGTATTCCCTCTTGAATATATTGTTAATGGGAATGATGTTAGCGATGAATTTATTAAATGGTGTAAACCACTTGTTGATGAAGTTAAACCAACTATTTCATTTTTAGATAAAAAAGATTAATTTTTAACTAAATTTAATTAAAATAATAAAAACACTCTATAACGTAAGGGCTTAATGTATAGTTATAGAGTGTTTTTTATTAATTTAAATTATTTATATAAATTACTATTTTAAAATGTATGGAGCATCTCCAACACTACCAAATTCAACGGAAGCAGTTAAAACTATTTCCTTAACAGCTTTTTCCATTAAAGGAACAATTGCTTTAAGTTCATCATTGAAGTTTTTATTTGTTTCAAGTTCTTCA
>CALVMY010000007.1 GCA_944349405.1 uncultured Bacilli bacterium
ACTTTATCTAAATCTTTTAGTGGTGAAAAAATAATTAAACCTTTTGATGCATTTACAAAAGTTAAAGCCAAAGAACTTTGTAAGGTTGAAACACCTTTAACAGAAGTTCCTAAAGAAGATATAGTCGCACTTCTTAAAAGCGTAAATAAAGATGTGAAAGATTATGATCCTAGAATTGTTAGAGTTACTTCAAGTTTGGCGATTGATGTTCGTAGTACTGAGATCTTTAATAGCGATGGCAAATATATTCCTAATAAAAGAGAATATGGCCGTTTAGCTCTTTTAAGTATTGCAAGTGAAGGCAATAAAATGGAAACACGTTTTGATGGACCTGGTGGACAAGCAGGTTGGGAATTCTTCACAAAGAAGTTAGATTTGAAGGCTTTAGCAAAAGAAAACGCCTCTAAACTTATTATGATGTTAGAAGCAAAAGAATGTCCAAGTGGTAAATTCCCTGTCATTATTGGTAACGGATGGGGTGGTGTTATTTTCCATGAAGCATGTGGTCACCAACTTGAAGCAAGTAGCGTTGCAAAAGGCTTATCAGTATTTAGTGGTATGAAAGGTGAAAAAATTGCTAACGATATTGTAAGTGCTTATGATGATGCAACTATTCCTAATGAATGGGGTACCTATAATGTTGATGATGAAGGAAATATTCCTACAAGAAACGAACTCATTAAAGATGGTGTTTTAACTGGTTACTTAATTGATGATTTCAATGGTCGTAGAATGGGTGAAAAAGGAAATGGCGCATGCCGTAGACAATCTTATAAACTTGAACCTACTTCAAGAATGTCAAATACTTATATTGCCCCAGGTAAAAACACCCCAGAAGAAATAATTAAATCAACAAAGCTTGGATTATACGCTGTAAGTTTTGGAGGAGGTAGCGTCAATCCTTCAACAGGTGATTTCAACTTTGGTTGTAATGAAGCTTATATTATTAAAGATGGTAAAATCTTATGCCCAGTTAGAGGTGCAACATTGGTAGGAAACGCACGTGATATTTTAAAACATATCGATATGGTCGCTAATGATACTGGGTTTGGACAAGGAATGTGCGGATCTGTATCCGGCTCAATTCCTGTAAATGTTGGGCAACCTACAATAAGAGTTGATGAAATCGTTGTTGGTGGAAGAGGAGGATCTATCAATGAATTCTAAAAAATTTATTAATCTTGCTAAAGAAGCTGGCTTAGAAGCAAGCGAACTCGTTATTACTAAAAACACAAACTTGTCTTTTTCTCTATTCCATTCAGAATTAGATTCTTATTCAGTTTCAACTAGCTCCAAAATATTAGCTAGAGGCATATATAATGGAAAAATTGGCACTGCAACAACAGAAAAAGATGATGCTTCAACTTATGATTTTTTAATAAGTACCATTAAAACAGCAGCTTCTTTAAATGAAAAAGAAGAAAAACCTATTATTTTTAAAGGAAGTAAAAAATATTATAAAAAGAATGTTTATTCAAAAGAATTAGAACATTGGAAAGATGAAGAAAAGATTGATCTTCTTCATAAACTTGAAGATAAGTTAAAAAGTTTAGACTCTAGAGTTAGCGAAGTCGAAGTTCAATATAGTGAAAATTCTAGTGAAGAAATTTTTACTAATTCTTATGGTTTAAATCTTAAAAATAAAAGTAATTACTTCTATATTTATGGAAGTGTTGTAGTTAAAGAAGGTGATGAAATTAAATCAGGAGGAGATATTTTCCTTGAAAGCGATCCTTCTAAATTTGATTTAGATAAATTTGCTACAAAAATTGTTAATGATGCCGTTTCTTTATTAAATGGAAAACCAATTAAAAATAAAAAATATAAAGCGGTTTTAGCCCCAGATGTTGTTTCTTCTCTTTTAAGTGCACTTCTTTCTTCATGTAGTGCAGAAAAGGTTCAAAAACATTCTTCTCTTTTCGAAGGTAAATTAAATCAAAAAGTTTTATCTAAAAAAATAACAGTTGATGAAAAACCTTTAACTAAAAATTGTTTCTTTACATATTTTGATGATGAAGGTGTTGCTTGTAAAAACAAAAGAGTCTTTGATAAGGGAGTTTTATTAACCTACTTCTATAATTTAGAAACCGCTGCTAAAGACGGAGTTGAATCAACTGGCAATGGTTCAAGAAGCGGCTCTAAAATTGGAATTTCATTTGGAAATCTTGTCTTAAAACCAGGTAAATTATCTCAAGAAGAATTATTTAAAAAAATTAAAAATGGAGTTTATATCACTGATATAAGTGGCTTACATGCTGGACTTAATGCTGATAGTGGTAACTTTTCACTTCAATCAGAAGGTTATTTAATTAAAGATGGTAAAAAAGATAGTCCGTTAACATTAATAACTATTGCAGGTAATTTATTTAATTTATTCAATGATGTTATTGCTTTAGGAAATGATTCAAAATTAACTCTATCATCAAATACAGTTCCTTCAATTGCAGTTAAAAATATTGCGGTTAATTCCTAATAATTCTCAATATAACAAGAAAAGTGGAATTTCAAAATTCCACTTTTTTTTAATTAAAAAACAATATAATTATTGTCTTAAGATATATAAAATTCCAATAGTTTTTGGTCCGCAATGAGAAGAAATAACCGATCCTGCTCTAGTTATATGAATATTATTTGGATCAACATAATTTTTTATTTTTTCATAAATATATTCTTCCATGCCGTCCATTCTACCACTATGTGTAATAAATATATTAGAGGTATCAATATTTGGCAAATCCTTCATAAATTCATCAATTTGCAAATCAACAGCTTTAACATATTTTCCACGTGGAACCTTATAAACAGTTAATTTACCGTTAATTACTTTAGCAATTGGGTGAATTGAAAGAAGGTTAGCAAATAGTTTTGTCATGCCTGAACATCTTCCTCCTTTATATAAATAATCGAGTTGATCAATGCAGAATTTAGAGCTTACGTGCTCAGCATGTTCTCTTACTTTTCTTGCGATTTCATGAACGTCATCACCTTCATCTCTATATTTACACATTTTTAAAACTAAAAGACCGATTCCAGTTGAAAGATTCTTAGAATCAACAATTTCAATTCTTCCTTCTGGGTATTCTTTAGCAGCTAATAAAGCATTATTATATGAAGAAGAAAGTCCTGAGCCGATGCCGGTATAGATAATATCGTATCCATCTTCAATATATTTTTTAAAATCTTCGATAAATTCACCAATATTTCTTGCTCCAGTTTTTGGAGTATTTCCTTTTTCTTCCACTTTTTTATATATTTCATCAGGAAAAAGATTAACTCCATCTAAATAGTCTCTATCTTCTCCAGGAAAAGAAACGTGTAAAGGGACAATTTTAATATCATTTTTCTTAATTAATTCTTCCCCTAAATCACAAGTAGAATCACTCATTACAATTATTTTTCTCATAATAAAAATCCTTTTAATAATTAATAAACATTATAAATTAGTCTGTTGAGTTTTAAAACATTTTCTAATATTTTATCTCAATTTTTAAATTTTTTAATAGTTTATAAACTATTAATAGTTTATTATATTGTCTTGAAAGGATTAATTATGGCAAACAAAGCTAAAAGTTTATGGAAAGATTTTAAAGCTTTTGTAGCAAGAGGCAATGTCCTTGATATGGCTACTGGTGTTGTTATCGGTGGTGCTTTTAACGCAATTGTTACTGCATTAGTTAATATTTTACTCTCAGTTTGTACTTGGGGTGTTCCGGGTGGCTTAAGTGGTTTGATAACAGTTTTACCTGCTATTACAGCTGCTCAACAAGGAATGGACACAAGTATTGGTTTAGGCCAATCATTTGATAAAGGTGTTTTGCAAGACTTAGCTCAAAGCTTAGCAGAAAAAACTTATGGTGCTAGCGAAGTTACACCATCAGTTATCGAAACTGTTAAAGCTTCTATCACAAGCAACTACACTTTATATGGCTCAACCTATGCTTATAACCAAGCTTCCGTTATTAACTGGGGTGCATTTATTAACGCAATTATTTCATTCTTAATTATTGCATTAACATTATTTATTATTATTAAAGTATTCACTTATCTTTCTAATAAGAGCAAAGAACTTGAAGCTAAACTTCAAGAACAATATTATCTTGCTCATCCAGAAGAAAGACCAGTTCCACCAGCTCCAGGCGCTCCTGCTTTAAAAGAAGTTGATTTATTAATTCAAATTAGAGATGAATTAAGAAAAAACAACGAATCAAAGGCAGAAAATAAACCTGCTGGTCCTAATCCTCTTCCTTAAAAAGAAGAAAAATATTTTAAAATCGATCTAATATAAAAAGTCCGAATCAATCGGACTTTTTATTTATTTATTAGAAGATAATTTAACATCTTCTTCAAATAATAATTTATCTTTTTCTTTAAATAAACTTATTTCATTTTTATAACATTTAAGATATTTAACACCAACTTCTTCAGCTAAGGAATCGGCTTTTTCAATTTTATTTAGATATAAAGCATAGGTTCTTAATGTTAATAAAGTATCTCCTTTTTTAAGATATTTAATTGTACTTTCATCTAAAGATTCATAATACTTATTTATCTCTTCAGTTTTATCTTCTTTTAAAAGTAAATATAAATTCCATACTTTAGCTTTTTCAATTGTTTCACTACTTATTTTAGAAGTTGTATTAATAATTTTATTTAAAAGATCATATGATTTATCAAATTCTTTATTTTCTAAGTAATTATAAATTGATAATAAGTTTACATCGGCAGTATAATCAGTAATTTCTTCAAAAACCGGATAATTTTTACTATCTTTTGATAATAAAATATCTCCTTCAATTTTTAATCTTGTGTTATAAGCTTCAACATTAATCTTTTTAACAAGTAAAGTATATCTATATCCATCAGTAGTTGAATCTAATTTAAATGGAATGTAATCATAAAGAATAAATAACCCACCAACTGTTGCAATTAAAACCATCGCATATTTAATAAATGCAATATTTGAATCATCACTAATAAACATAAAAGTTAAATAAAGCGCTAAAAATTCAAGTAAAATTAAGATAAATGGAAAAATAATATAAGCTGCAGGATTATGTTTTTCTTTTTTTATTGAAGGTAAAATTCTTGTTTCACCAGCTAATCCATCAAAACTTTTAAAACCGACTTTAATTTTAATTTTATCGTTAACTAAACTTTTATAAAAACATAGCCCAAAAACATTAAATGAAAGAATTTCGTATCCACCAATTTTAGCGCCAATAGCGTGTCCTATTTCAACAAATAAAACATTTAAGACAATACCTAAAATTAAAGCTACAATAACAAAAACATAGATAATATTCGAATTATTACCTAAACTTGCTAAAATAGCATCACTATTAGCCGAAATTATAAAATATCCAACGATGATTACTATGACAAGCATAACTAAGTAAACGAGCGTGGAAATAATCTCTTCTTTTTTCATTTTTTTCTCTCCTTTAATAAAAATTGATAATCTTTTCTTTTTTATTTTACTAAATTTAGATCATCAAACGTGTATCATTTTTTTTAGTAAAACTTTTAAGAAGAGAAAAACCTTATTAATAATATCACATCTAAGATATTTTTTTAAAATTTATTCCTATATTTTTAATAATTTCATCATTTAAATAAACTAAAACTTCATTTAAAATCGTTAATTTATCATAATCAGGATTAATAAATAAATCTAAAATTTCTTCACTGATACTCAAAGCATAAAATTTAGATATTTTTCTATTGATATACGAATCAATATTTTCAAATTTTATTAAATATAGTGATAAAGATTGAAAAAGATAAGAAAAACAATATTCTTTTAATACATTTGAAACATTTGATTCAGCCACTTCTTTATTAAAAAATTCATCTTTATATAAAAAATCTAATAAATCTAAAACAATTTCTTTTAAAGATGCTAAATTTGAAGCAACTAACTTCTTATTAATATAAATTGCAAAAATTAAATCATATATATTTTTATAATGATAATAAAAACTTTGTCTTGTTATTTTTAAAGACGAACAAATTTTAGATACATCAATCTCTTCTAAAGAATATTTTTTAACAAGTTTTAAAAAAGTTTCTTGAATTTTATTTTCTAAATTGTAATTTGACATGAATTTTACCTTTATATTTAACGATTAATAAGAAGCAAAGATAAATTAAAGAATAGGCAGCTAATAAAATTAAAACAGCTAATAATTCATCTAAACGAATGAATCGAGGAGCTGGTGAATTTCCATTTATTAAAAGCCAATTTATTCCAAACATCGACCATAAATAAATCGAAGCGACTAAAATAGCTGCTAAAACCAAAATTGTTCCACGATATTTGTTTAAAGGAAGAGAAACATCGATTAATGGTATAAAAGAGCCTATACTTATAAAAAGCGTCGCAACATTGAGCATTTCAATATTAGTAAATTCTTTATACCCTAAAAAAGCTGCTAAATAGAAAATAGCGATTAACAATCCCATAATTATTCCATTTGGTAAGGCTTTTTTAATAATATTACTCAAAAAGTTACCTTTAATAATATTTTTATTAGGTTCTAAAGCTAAAAGAAAAGCACTTACCCCAATAGTACATAATTCCCAACAATAAAAATTATTTGGCGCAAAAGGCCAAAGTTGAGCGTTTGAACTACCGAATTGAGTGAATAATGCATAAATTAAGAAAAATACATTTAATAAAACGGCAAAAACAGTTTTTGTTAAAAATAGTGAGCAAGTTCTTTGCAAATTATTAATAACTCGTCTTCCTTGAAAAACCACGTCTGGCAATTTAGTAAAATCATTATTTAATAAAACTAAATTTGCAATATCTTTACTTGCTTTGCTACCACTCTCTAAAGCAATTGAAACATCAGCACTTTTTAAAGATAAAATATCGTTAACTCCGTCTCCAACCATTGCAACAGTATGATTGTTTTCTCTTAGAGTTTTTACAATAATCTCTTTTTGTTCAGGGGAAACTCTCCCAAAAATGGTATATTTTAAAGCTGCTTCTTTAACTTCTTCCTCGCTTAAATTTTCTAAAGAAATGTAATTTTGAGTATTTTTAACTCCAGTTGCTTCGGCTATTTTTAAAACTGTTAATGGATTATCTCCACTAATAACTTTAATATCAACGTCATTATCATTAAACCATTTAATAGATTTTTTTGCCTCTTCACGAATATGATCTTGTAATAAAATAACAGCAATAGCTTTTATATCATTTGGGAGTTTATTATTAATAATTTTTCCTTTTGAAAGGCCAACTACTATTGTTCTAAATCCTGCTTTTGAATTTTCTTCAATAATATCTTTAACTTCATCATTATTTTTTAAAGGAAAGAAATTATAAGCTCCTATTACTAAAGTTCCATTATCTTCAAGTTCTACTGCACTATATTTATAAACACTTGAAAAAGGAATATAACTTGAAACTTTAAAAATCTTTTTGCTTGTAAAATAATTTAATAGTGCGATTGAAGTTTCATTATCTTTTCCTAATTTATGGCAATAGGAAGCAATTAAGGCTTCAAAACGGTCATGAGACATATCTTTTGCTAATAAATGATATGAAAATACAGACATTGAACCATCAGTAATTGTTCCAGTTTTATCAATACACAACGTGTCAACTCTTGCTAAAGTTTCTTGAGAATACATATCTTTTACTAAAACTTTTTGGGAAGTTAATTTAATAACTCCTACTGCTAGAGCAACTGATGTTAACAAATACATTCCAGAAGGAATCATTGAAACAAGCGAACCAGCTAAAGTCAAAATAATTTGATTATTATCTTTTAGCCATTCAAAAATCGAAGTAATATTAGAATCAATATTTAAAATAGAAATTAACCCAAACTCGATTAAATCTAAAATTCCAATACAAATAACAAAAATACCAATAATTCTAAATAATCTATTCAATTGCAAGAACATTTTAGAACGAGGTTCTTTAAATTCCTTACTTTTTAACTGTAATATTGAAATATAATTTTCTTCTCCGACTTTATCAACACGAGCATAAAAAGAACCATTTGTTACATATGTTCCGCTATAAAGATTGCTATTTAATATTTTTTTAGCTGGAATTGATTCGCCTGTTAATAAAGATTCATTAACATTTCCCTCACCTTTTAAAAGTATAGAGTCACAAGGAATTTTCGTATCTTTTTTACAATAAATAATGTCATCTAAAACAATTTCATCACTATAAATTTCTTTTTCTTTTCCTTCACGAATTACAGTTATTTTATCTTTTTCAATTAAAGAAAGTTTATCAACAGCCCTTTTAGCTCTAATATCTTGAAATAAACCAATTCCTAAATTTAAAACTAGAATTACTAAAAATATAGTCGAAGACCATAAATTGAAAATAATTAAAACAATACCAATCGCAATCAAAAGTATATTAAAGAACGTAAAAACGTTTTTATAAATAATTCTTAAATATGTTCCTGAAATTTTAATTTTTGTGCGATTAACGAGGTGATCTTGAATTCTTTTTTCAACTTGATAAGAAGATAAACCTTTGGAATATTTAGGAGAATACCTTTTTATTTCAGTTTTTTTATTATTATTTTTACTTTTAAAGAAATCTTTAAACATAATTTTACCTTTTATCAATTTGAAAAGAATACAAATATTATTACATAAAACAAAAATAATAAAAAATACTTTATTTTATAGATAAAATAAAAGAATTTTTACACTGTACTAATAAAACATAATATTTCATGATATTTATCATGTTTTTGTTATGCAAAAATTAACGCTTTTTATTAAAAAAATCTTTTAAAAGTTCTTTACATTCTTTTTCTTTAATTCCCTTAATAACTTCTATATTGTTCTTAAAATATAAATCATTTAAATCCATTAATTCTTTATTAGTTCTTTTATCGTCTTCACATCCAATAATTACTTTTTTTATTCTAGAAGAAATAATTGCACCTAAACACATTAAACAAGGAGAAAGAGTAACTACTAAAGTTAAATTATCTAATCTCCGATTATTTATTTTTTTTGAAGCTTTTTTAATTGCTAATATTTCAGCGTGTGCACTTACATCATTATTTTTTTCCTTTTTATTATAAGATTTTGCAATTATGTTATTATTTTCATCTAATAAAATTGCTCCGACAGGAACATCGTTATTTTTGAATGCTTTTTTAGCTTCTTTTAAAGCTAAATTCATATATTTTTCATACTCGTTTTTATTCATAATTTTATTAAAGCATTAAAAAAACCGTTACACAATTAAAGATTTTCTTAAGGCTGCTATGTTCCCATCCTGACCTGGTTCGAAAGATTAATTTGTAACGGCTTAAAAATTATACTATTTTTTAATAGGTTTTAAAACTGTTAATCCACCCATAAATGGACGTAATACTTCAGGGATTGTAACTGATCCGTCTTCATTTTGATATTGTTCTAATAAAGCTGGAAAAACTCTACTTGTAGCAAGTCCACTACCATTTAAAGTGTGCATATAATGCATTTTACCTTCACTATCTTTATATCTCATCATTCCTCTTCTTGCTTGATAACTTCTTGCATTAGAAACTGATGAAACTTCTTTATAAATATTTAAGGAAGGGAAAAATATTTCAATATCATAAGTTCTTGCCATTGAATGAGAACAATCTCCTGCTGCAAGTTTTGAAATTCTAAAATGTAATCCTAATTTTTCAACTAAAGTTTTAGCTTTATTAACTAATTCTTCAAAAGCTCTATCGGAATCGTTATCAGCTGTATATTCGACCATTTCAACTTTATTAAATTGATAGCCTCTAATCATTCCTCTTTCTTCTAATCTATTAGTTCCTGCTTCTTTTCTATAACATGGAGTATAAGCAAAGAATTTTTTTGGTAAATCCTTTTCACTTAAAATTTCATTACGATAATAATTAACTAATGCGGTTTCAGCAGTTGGAAGCATAAATTTAAATTGATCTTCTAAATCTAATTTAAAGATATCACTTTCAAATTTAGGAAATTGGCCAGCGGTAAAACCACTATCATAATTTAAAATGTGTGGAGGAAGCATGAAAGTAAAACCATCTTTAAGATGT
>CALVMY010000008.1 GCA_944349405.1 uncultured Bacilli bacterium
AGCAGAAGTTTATGCTTTGATTTATTGCTTAACTGAAGATATTTGTAAGATAAATGTTCGATTGACATATATATCTCAACAAGATGGACGTATACTAATAAATAACTATAAATATACTAAAAATAAACTTTTAAAAAGAGTTTATTCTTATTTAGATAAATATTCAGCATTTTTGGATTCTCAAAAAGAATTTGATGATCTAAAAAATATAAGTTTAAAAAATATGTCTTTTCCATTTGAAAATTTTCGTAAAGGCCAAAAAGAAATGATAGATTTAACATATGAATGCATTAAAAATAAAGATATTTATTTTTTTGAAGCCAGTACAGGAATAGGAAAAACTATGTCTTTACTTTTTGGCTCGTTAGAAGCAATAAGAGATAAAAAATGTAATAAAGTATTTTATCTAAGTGCTAAAAATAGCGGTTTTGAACCTATAATAAATGCAATAAAAATTATTTATCAAAAAGGTATTAAAATAAAAAGTATTCAAATAACATCTAGGGAAAAAATATGCATAAACAAAAATCCAAATAAAAGATGCAATCCAGATGATTGTCCTTTTGCTAAAGATTATTACACAAAATTGTATGAAATTATTATATATTCATTAAAAAAATACGATATTTTTGATAAAAATACTATATTAGAGATTTCGAATACATTCAAAGTTTGCCCGTTTGAATTATCTTTAGATTTATCATTAAGATGTGATTTTATAGTTTGTGATTACAATTATTTATATGATCCTACATCATATTTAAGAAGATTTTTTGATGACCAAAATAATGATAATGGAAGTTTCATTTTAGTAGATGAAGCCCACAATTTAATTGATAGATCAAGGAGTATGTATTCCTCTTCAATCTCAACTTATAAAATTGATTCTTCAATGAAGGAATTAAACAAGTTAAAAAATAAAAAGTTATACCATAATTTATTAGAAATAAAAGAAAAAATCGAAAAATATCGTAAAAATATTGATGAAAACAATGATGTTATAACAATAGAAGCTCTTGACACTGATTTGTTATTATTAATATCTAAATTCAAAAATAATTACTTGTCTTTTAAAAAGAAAGACTATTTAACAAAAACGCTTGAAAGTGATGATCTATCTTTAGAATTTAATTCTTTTTTAACGATTTATGATTTTTATAATTCTAGAAATTATAAAATTAATATTTATCGTAGAAATGATAGTGATATTGAAATTGCAATAAATTGCTTAGATGCTTCAAATTATATTAACGAAATATCAAAAAGACAAACTTCAACAATATTTTTTAGTGCTACATTGTCTCCTATTTCGTATTATAAAAAATTATTATTGGGCGATGAAAATTATAAAAATTTTAAGTGGGATTCTCCTTTTGAAGATAAGAATTTAATGGTTTTAGTAAAAAATGATGTATCAATAAAATATAAAGATAGAGATTTAACGATGGGAAATGTTTTATACGATATTTATGAATTTATCAAAAATAAAGTCGGAAATTACATTATTTTTTCCCCATCTTTTGAATATTTAAACAAATTAAAAGACTTAGTTGATAAATCGTCTTTATTTAAAGATTACGATAAATATTTTCAAACAAAAAATATGAAACAAGTAGAAAAAGATAAATTTTTAGATAATTTTATTGAAAACCCTAACAAAACAACATTGGCTTTTTGTGTTAATGGCGGAAGTTTTTCTGAAGGAATTGATTTAATTTCAACAAGATTAATCGGGGTAGTAATAATAGGAATTGGACTTCCTTCAATAAATTATGAAAATAATCAACTTAGTGAATATTTTAAAAGCGAAGGATTGAATGGATTTGAATTCACTTTTGTAAATCCTGGAATAAATAAAATTATGCAATCAGTCGGAAGAGTTATAAGAGGAGAAAATGATCGTGGAATGGCTTTATTAATTGATAAAAGATATTCTAATAAGAATTATCAATTTTTATTTAAAGATATTTGGAAAAATTCAGTATTTTTAAAAAATAGCGAAGATATATCTTCAGAAGTAGAAAAATTTTATAAATTATAAAGATATTGTGATATATTAATAAACTATGGAATATAAAAAAGAACTGATTAGAAATTTTTCAATTATTGCTCATATAGACCATGGAAAATCAACGATTGCCGACCGTATTTTAGAGCTTACTGAAACTATAGAAAAACGAGAGATGAAAGAGCAAATTCTTGATTCGATGGATTTAGAAAGAGAAAGAGGAATTACTATTAAATTAAATGCTGTTACTATTCGTTATAATTCATTAAATGGTAATTCTTATATTTTTAATTTGATTGATACTCCTGGGCATGTCGATTTTACATACGAAGTTTCTCGTTCTTTAGCAGCTTGTGAAGGAGCTGTTTTAGTAATAGATGCAACTCAAGGAATTGAAGCTCAAACACTCGCTAATTTATATTTAGCTGTTGATAATGACTTAACGATTATTCCTGTTATAAATAAAATAGATTTGCCAAGTGCTAGAATTGATTTTTGTCGTGAAGAAATTAGTGAAAGAATTGGGATTGATGGATCTTTTGCTATTCCTGTAAGTGCAAAAACAGGCGAAAATATTCGAAAAATATTAGAACGTATTGTTAGTGATGTTCCTTCTCCAAATGGTGATAATTCTAATCCACTAAAGGCTTTAATTTTTGATAGTTTTTATGATTCTTATCGTGGTGTTGTTGTTTTAATAAGAATTAAAGATGGCTGTGTTAAAGTCGGGGATGAAATAAAACTTATGAGAAGTGGTGTTTCATTTAAAGTAACTGAATTAGGTATTAGAACACCAAAAGAAGTTAGTAGAGAAATTTTAAATTGTGGTGAAGTAGGATATTTATGCGCTCAAATTAAAGATATTAAAGATGTTGATGTTGGCGATACTATCACGCTTTTAAATAATGAAGCTAAAGAAGCCTTGCCTGGTTATAGAAAAATTAATCCAATGGTTTATTGTGGAATTTATCCAACTGATTCAAGAAAATATGAGGAATTAAAGGAAGCTTTAGAAAAACTATGTTTGAACGATTCTTCATTAAGATATGAGCCTGAAACTTCTCAAGCATTAGGATTTGGTTTTAGATGTGGCTTTCTAGGATTGCTTCATATGGATGTTATTCAAGAAAGACTCGAAAGAGAATATGGTTTAGATTTAATTTTAACTGCTCCAAGTGTCATTTATAAAATTTATATGACTGATGGAAGTATTATTGAACTTGATAACCCTTCAAAAATGCCTGACTTAACACTTATTAAGCATATTGAAGAACCTTATGTTACCGCCTCTATCATGACTCCAGAGGAATTTATAGGTCCAATTATGCAGCTTTGCCAAGATAAAAGAGGCATATATTTAGATCAACAATATTTTGATCAAACAAGAAGAGTAATCGTATATGAAATTCCATTAAATGAAATTATTTATAATTTCTTTGATAAATTAAAGTCTTATACAAAAGGATACGCATCATTGGACTATGAAATAAGTGAATATAAAGAATCTAATTTAGCTAAAATGGATATCTTACTAAACGGAGAAGTAATTGATGCTCTTTCTTCAATTGTATATAAACCTGATGCATACAAAAAAGGACTTAAATTAGTTTCAAAATTAAAAGAAGTAATACCTCGTCAACAATTTGAAGTTCCTGTTCAAGCTGCAATAAACGGAAAAGTAATAGCTAGATGTGATATCAAAGCGGTTAGAAAAGATGTTTTAGCAAAATGTTATGGCGGAGATATTACTAGAAAACGTAAATTATTAGAGAAACAAAAAGAAGGCAAAAAGCGCATGAAAATGGTCGGAAGTGTTGAACTTCCTCAAGAAGCATTTATGTCTATTTTAAGCGTAGATGATAGTAATGATTAATTATTTAGTAGATTTCTAGTGTTTAACCTTTATTAATTTAGTATTTTTGATAAAATATTTATAGAGGTTTTTATTATGCCAAATTATGAATTAGCAATTAAATATAGCAATGATGTTTATGCTACAAAAAAAGAAGTAGCAGATTATATGAGAACACCAATGGTTGACAGTATCTGGCAAAATATTTTGGAATATCGCTCTCATTTTACAAAGACTACGCAATTGAAACATATTACTGGAGATTTATATACAATTTGTTTAACTCCTTCAATTAGCGAAAAAATTAATAATATTGAAAGAAGAATGATGAGATTGTATTCTCAATATCTTCGTTTAATCGTTAATAAAAACGATGAAATTTATCGACGTTTAGCATATAAAGATATTTTAGAAGTTGTTGCTAAAAATTATAATCTTTCTTTAGACGAAATTTCTTTAAATAGAATATTGAGCAAAAATGTTCAAGCAATTTCACCTGAATTAATGGTTGTTTATCATTATTATTTAGCTTTAGAAGATATCGCTAAAAATTATATGGTAGATATTGATGGAACAACTTTTAAAAAATATTTGAATATTATCCAAGGAGTTGATTCTTCTTTATTTAGAACAAGTGAAATTCAAAATGTTTTATCAAAAAGTTTAATTAATAAACTTTATTTAGGAATTCCTGTTTCTTCTATTGAAAAATCAATGGATTCATTATATTTATTCTTAAAAAATGATTCTTTTGGTATGTTTGTTAAAGCAGTTTGCGCTTTATATTATGTTTATTATGTTAAGCCAATGGAAACATATAGTGAAGAAATTTCGATTTTAATTTTTAAAGATATTTTAGCAAATGGTGGTTTAGATGAACTCGCTTCCTCTTTAAACTTTGAAGAATTATTATCAAATAAAGAGGAGATAGAAAAATATATTTTAGAATCTCAAAAAACTTTAGATTTAACATATTTATTAATGTATGTTATCTCAAAAACTGAAGAAATTTTATCTAGAGCTTTTAAATTAATAGGAAATGCTAAAGCAAGCGAAATTTCAAAAGAAATGTTTGAAGAGGAAATTCCAGCAAGTTCTGTAATGCCTGATTTAAGTGATTTGGATGAAAAAGTTGAAGTTAAAAATTTATCAAAAGAAAATCCTTCTGATCACGCTTTAAATTTAAATCAAAATATTGCAATAAACACTCTTCCTACTGGTTTAAGTGAATCTGAAGCGAAAGTTTTAGAAGAGCACCTTTTAGAATTAAATCCTAATCTTTCGCATGGCCAAGCTTATTTTTACGCAAGACATTGCACTGTAGGTATGTCATATACAATTTCTCAATATAAAAAAGAAGTTGGATGTGCTTATGAAACAGCTCGTAGCTCAATGGATAAGTTAGTTTATTTAGGTTATTACAAAAAAGAAATTCTTAAGAATAAATTTATTTATATACCTGTAAAGAAAAAATAGTGTATTATGTTAAAGTGTTTTTAGGAGAACGAAATAAAAAATGGTATTAGATTGGCTTTCAGAAAACAATTGGATAATTTTAGTTGCGGTTATAGTTTTAGCTGTTATAATTGGTGGAATTTCTCTTCTTATTCATAAAGCTTTAAATAAAGATAAAAAGGAAGAAAAACCAACTGAAGAACAAATCGCAAAAGAAACTATGGATTATTATTTAGAAGAAGTCGAAGATGACAAAACTAAAGAAGAATTCCAAAAATATGAAGAAGAGAATAAAAAAGAAGATAAGTAGTTTATATATTCATATTCCTTTTTGTTCAAAAATTTGTCCATATTGTGATTTTGTTAAACTTATCAAAAATGATAATTTTATTGAGCAATATATAAAAGAATTAACTAAAGATCTTTTAAGTGTTGAAAATAAATTTAAAAAATTTAAGAGCATTTATATAGGGGGTGGAACGCCCTCTATTTTAAGTTGTGATCATTTAAAAACAATTTTAAGGATAATAAAACGTATAAGAAGAAAAAATGCTGAAATAACTATTGAATGTAATCCAGAAGATATTACAATTGAAAAACTTAAATTATTAAAAAAATATGGAATCAATCGTATTTCTATTGGAATACAATCTTTTGATCAAAATATTTTAAAAGAAATAAATCGAGATTATAAAATTGATTATTTTTCTTTAATAAAACTTGTAAAACAATATATTAAAAATATCAATGTCGATTTAATTTATGGATTTAAAAATCAAAGTTTTAATGATTTAAAAAACGATTTGAATAATTTTATTAGATTAGATATTTCACATTTATCAATTTATTCATTAATCGTTGATAAAAATTCAATATTTTATAATCAAGGTTATAAAGAACAAAACGAGGATGATTCTCGCATCTTTTATGACTATATAGTTTCATTTTTAAGAAAAAATGGTTTTGAAAGATATGAAATCTCTAATTTTGCTAAAAATAAAAAATATAGTAAACATAATTTGAACTACTGGAAAAACAGCAATTATTTAGCTATTGGAATTGGAGCTAGTGGTTATATTGACGATACACGTTATCGAATCTCTCCTTCTTTTAATTTATATATAAATGGAAAAAGAGAAATCGAAAAAGAAAATATTAATTCGTCTTTAAAAAAAGAGTACTTTTTTATAACTAATTTACGTTTAGAAAAAGGTTTTAAAATTAAAGAATATAATAAAATATTTAAATCAAATTTTTTAAATGAGTTTAAAAATATTATTGACGACCTTTCAAAAGAAGGGCTTGTTAAGATTAAGAAAGGATATTTTTCTTGCACCGATGAAGGATTAGCAATTTTAGATCGAATATTATTAAAATTTATTTAATTTTTAGCGCTTTTTACTTGACAGTGCTAATAGTTGTTACTATTATATATTTGGCACTTAAAGATATGGAGTGCCAGTAAAAATATGGAGCTTAATAGGAAACAAAAAATACTTAAACTAATTATTGAAGATTTTATTAAAAATGCTGAACCAGTTGGCTCAGAAACTTTAATAAAAAAATATAAAATTCCTTATTCAAGTGCAACTATTCGTAATGAGATGGCCGAACTTGAAAAAGATGGATTATTAGAAAAAACCCATACTTCAAGTGGTAGAGTTCCTTCAACTGCAGGATATAAATATTATATTGAAAATTTAAGGTCCAATAAGGTTGATGAGAAATTTAAAAATGAAATTCAAAGTATTTTTTCTTCTTCTAAATCGGTTGAGGAGGTCATTAAAGAAAGTTGCGAAATTTTATCTTCAATGACTAATTTAACTAGCGTCGTATTAGGTCCAAGTTCATCACAAGAACGTTTATTAAGTATTCAGCTTATTCCATTAACATCAAATAGTTGTTCAGCAATATTTGTCACTGATAAAGGTTATGTCGAAAATAAAACATTTATATTGAATAATGATGTTTCAATGAACGATGTTAAAAATTGTTTGGAAATGCTTGATAAAAGATTAAAAGGTACAATTGTAAATGAATTAGTAGAAAAACTTGAATCGTTAAGACCGATTTTCAAAGATTATATTGATAATTACAACTATTTATTTACTTCATTGGTTAAAACTTTTTATGAATTTGCTAAGGAAAGAAGTACGATTTATGGGAAAGAGAATATGCTCGTTCAGCCTGAATTTAAAGATGATGCAGAAGAGTTAAAGAAATTATTCGAATTATTCTCTAATCCTGATCAGCTTAATAAATATATTAAATTGTCACAAGGTTCTGTGTTTGATGCTTCAGATGTAAATGAAGAGCTAAAAGATTTAACAATTATTTCAAAAGAGATTGAATCAAATGGAAATTCACTTGGAAAAATTGCAATTATTGGGCCAAAAAGAATGGATTATGAAAACGTATTATCTGCGCTTGAATATACAATTAATGAACTTGTAAAACATTTAAGCGAATATTCTGAAGCAGATATAGACGATGATAACGGAGGAACAGGAAATGATGGAAGAGCATAAAGAACATTGTTGCTGCCACGATGATGAACATATAGATAGTTGTGAAAATCATGA
>CALVMY010000009.1 GCA_944349405.1 uncultured Bacilli bacterium
CATAAGAATCGTAAATAGGATAGGCAGACTCATTGTGATGGCTGCAAAATTTAGTAGCGAAAGAATATAGGTATTTTTCCTTTTTCTTATCTTCTTTACCGAGCGTTACTCTTGCTATTTCATCAACTAAAGATATGTCTCCTTCCTTCAATTTAGCGTCGATATAATCGATTTCAGTGATATGTTTCGCTACAGGAAAGACCTTAAAAATGTTTGTGCTATAAAAATCATTCAAAACACTGCATTTAATGATAACCGACTTTAAATCAGTGCAATTTGGATAGGTCTTCTGAAATAGGTCATTAATCGCTTCTTCTTGAATCCTATAGTCTTCAAGGCTATCCCATTCATTTAGCCATTTGTCTACTTCTTCCTTAGTTGCCTCTGGCACTTTAGCGTTTCTAATACCCATTGGTTTCGCTCCTCCCTAAATTTTCCGAAATATTTGTCCTCACCTGCTGTCAATCACGGATTAATCTTGAATTCCTTTCAGGTTAAAATAGATGACGTTATTATCTATTCTTAATAAACAATTTAAGTATAAAGTAACTGGGAAGTTATAAGTCTTAGATTTTGCTTCTCTATTATCATGAAGATACTCAGTTACTTTTTCTTCTATCTTTTCATAATATTTATCTTTGATATAAGTAAGTAAGTTAGGACTATTCTTCAAATTAAAATTCTCCTTTGGATATTAGTGTATTTTCTTGGTGAAAAATATTTCTCATTATGGTAATTATTTTCGATATTTTTTAAAATTCTCTGCTTGTTCAAAAATTTCTTTATAAACTTCGTTTCGAGTTCTTGGAGGATAACTGTATTCTGCTAAAGATAAAATAATATCAACCTTCAATTCAGCTTTAATATCCTCTTTTTTAAACCAGTCAGTATATTTAACTTTATCATCAACGATTTTCTTTATTTCTTTAGAAAGCTCTATTAAATATTTTTCACCATGTAAATTAACATATTCTTCATAAAAACCATATTTTTTTGCTATATTTTCTAAAATATCTAGGAATGCTTTTTCTTCAAAACTAACGCCGAGCTCTTCAAATGAATTTTTATCTTTTTCTAATTCTCGTAATAATTTTTCTAGCTCTTCAGCAACGTTATCTAAAATCTGATCTGCATAAACTTTTTCATCTTGTCTATTATTATATGAATCAACTAATTTCTGCAGTTTTTCTCCGAATTCCACACCTTTGATTTTGTTAACCTTTTTATATTCCTCTATAGCGTCTTTAGTTAATTTAGTTAATATCTTAATTCGAGTGTTTATATATGGTATACGATTAATTTTATCTATATATTCTTTACTAAAAATATCAATCGTTCTTGTTTTATACTCTTTACTATTGCTAAAAAGTTCTTCAATTCCATCGCTTTTAATAGCATCACTAAGCATTTCAATTACCTTAGCATTCATTTGATGAATATCTGGAGCGTTCCCTTTTGTTACTTTAAAAATTATTGATCTAATAGCGCTATAAAAATAAACTTTATCTCTTTCGTCTTGACTAAACTTATCACTAAAGCAGCACAAATTATATGCGGATTTCATTCTTTTAACGTTTGCCATGAACCTTTTTTCAATTTCATCACTTATTTGAACATATTCAACCGCTCGTTTTAAGCAATTCAACTTTTCACTAGGAGTACCATTAAAATAATCATTAAAGTTAAATTTCCTAAATAATGATTCTAATACTTCTAATTCGTTTTTAACAATCTTTATAGATTCTTCTACGCCCTCAAAAACATCTACACCATCATTATTATATTGTTTAAGAGCTAAATTCATTTGGTTTTTAATTCCAAAATAGTCAACAATTAAGCCTTTATCTTTATTTGGATAAACACGATTAACTCTTGATATTGTTTGAATTAAAGTGTGCTTTTGAATTGGCTTATCGATATACATAGTATCTAGGCAAGGACAATCAAATCCTGTAAGCCACATATCTACTACAATTGCAATTTTAAAGTTTGAATTTTCATTTTTAAATTGTCTATCTAATTCTTCTTTATCGTATTTTTTAAGACAATAATACATGTTAGGTTCGTCGTCTTTGTTACTAGTCATAACCATATTTATCATTGGAATTTCTAATAACTCTTTTTTATTTTTCTCTCTTAAGACAATATCTATAGGAATTCTTGGCTCGGCCCATTTTGGTCTTAATGAAATTATTTCTTTATAAAGATTAAAAGCAATTTTCCTGTTCATGCAAACTATCATTGCTTTTCCACACACTGTAGCATGTTCTTCCATTCTTTTTTCATAATGTTTAACTAAATCATTAGCCAAAGCCTTTAGACGGTTAGGATCACCTATCAAAACCTCAAGTTTACTGACAGCAGATTTACTTTCTTCAATTTGATATTCATTTGCACCTTCTTCAGCACATTTTTCATAGTATTTCTCAATTTCTTGAATTTTTCTATTATCTAATGATAACTTTGCTGCTCTTCCTTCATAAACAATATTTACAGTAATTCCATCACGAACTGATTGACTCATTGTATATGAATCAACAATATTACCAAAAACTTGTAATGTCGCATCAATTGGAGTTCCGGTAAAGCCAACAAAAGTCGCATTAGGTAATGAATCATGTAAATACTTTGCAAAACCTGCCGTTTTTTTGATTTTTTCTTCATCATGAACATTTTTTTCAAGAATATTAACTTGGCTTCTATGAGCTTCGTCGCTAATACAGATAATATTATTTCTAGAACTTAATAAATTAGTGTCTTCACAAAATTTTTGAATAGTAGTTAAAAATACTCCGCCACTTTCACGATTATTTAGGTGTTCTTTAAGTTTTTCTCTTGATTCAACTTGAAGAATAGTTTTATCTCCTATAAATTCCTTCGCATTTAAAAATAATTTTGACAATTGATCATCTAAATCTGTTCTATCGGTTATTAATATGATTGTTGGGCTAGAAAGTTGAACATCTTTCATAAGTTGTCTAGTTAAAAACAGCATCGTCATACTTTTGCCGCATCCAGTAGCACCGAAGTAAGTACCACCTTTACCTTTTTCATTAGGGTTATTAGTAAAAATAGCATTTTTAACGCTAGCAACTAAGGCTTCAGTAGCATAAAATTGAGGATATCTACAAACAATTTTTTCTTCTTTATGGGACTCATCAGGCAGATAAATATAATCTTTAATTACTTTTAATATTCTTTCCTTTTTAAATAATCCGTTTATTAGAGAAAAAAGTGAATCAATACCATCATAAATTTCACCATCTTTTTCAGTTTTTCTCCAAGAATAATAATAGTTATAATCAGCAAAAAATGAGCCATATTTAGTGTTTGTTCCGTCGCTAATAACAACAAAAGCATTATATTTAAATAAGTTAGGAATGTCTCTTCTATATCTAATCGTTAATTGGTCATAAGCATTTTTAATTGTAGTATCTTCCTTTACCGCACTTTTAAACTCAAAAACAACTAAAGGTAGACCATTTATATAAACGATAGCATCTGGTATTCTAATTTCATTGCCTTTTATTTCAACTTGATTAACAATTTTAAAAATGTTTTTATTAAGATCATTAAAATTTACTAGGTTATAATGAAAATCTTTTTGACTTCTATCATCTCTTTTAAAATTGTCTCCATCTATTAAAAGTTTACTAAATCGTTTATTACCTTCATATATTGATAATTTAGAAAAGCTTTTTACATCATTAATTATTTCGTTTATTTCAATATCAGTAATTTTTTTATCAAAATAATTGAGCAATAAATATGATTTTAAATCATCTTCTAAAATGACTTCTGATACTTCTTTATGTAAATCGCTACCATATTTATGATCGTAAAAAATATCATTTTGGAAATGTTCAATAATAGCTTCTTCTAATGTTGATTCATTAAAAAATGACATTCAAAACACACCTTTCATATAAGAGTATAACATATATGAGAAAATAACTTAATTTTAACTGGAACAAATGATAATTTATTGGAGCATTCCAGTTCTTTCAATTAGTATATATTTCAATTTATTCAATTTTTCGATTTGTTTGTTGTTTGAAGCAATATTATTAATGATTTTTTCATAAATTTTATTGTATTTGGTTGCTATAGCCTCTTCAAATGGTATTTCTACTTTATTTAATATAGATGAATTTACAGATAATTGTGTCGTTCCTGTTGCATATTTATCTTTTTGAGTTTCAAATTCCCCAACCAACATAAAACTGATTAAGTAGTAAAGGAATTTAGGGTCTATTTTTATTCCAAAAAAGCCAGTGGATAAAATCAATTTATTTATATTTGCAGATTTGCTATCAAACCAAAGTAATTTTTTTGTATTTTGCATTTTTGCAAACCAAACACTATTTTCTATTGGTTGCATGTTTGCTCTAGATGGTCTTTCATCATATTTCACTTTTTGATAAGTATCACTAAATAGTAAAAAATCTATATCACCAGTAGCAAAATATTGTTTTTGACCTTCATATTTATTTATTCCAGATTTAATTTCCTTTAAAGTTGGGATGTCACTTAAATGTATAAGAGGTATAGATTTAATTTGATTATATATGTTCCTAATTTGCTCCAATAAATTATCATTTAATTTTGATAAAATATTGATTTTAGCTTCAATAGTATTATATTGAACAATCAATTTACATTGTTTATCTATGCTTGGTAAATTAATATTGAGAGTTAGAAATTTATTCCAATCAAGATTACCTCTAATGCTACTTCCACTTTTAAACCATGCTTGGCGATCAAATTGTTTTGATTTAAAGACTATATTTAAATATTCCGCTCTACATATTTCAGTATTTTTTACTTTAAAAACATTATAAGCTGGAGACACAATACATGCATCATTGGAAAGTAAAGAAACGGGGACAGTTTCGTCACGATCTATGTGCATTAAATTAGTTGCAAATTCCCCTTTTTTTACAAGTTTATATTTACTTAAATCAGCACCTATTACATTTGCGATAGATGACATAAACTTTTTACTACTATTTACACCAAGTATAGGCAAGTCTCTTAAAGGGTTATTTCTATTATTTATTTCTTCTATTAACTTTGATAATTCAATCATTACACAACACTTTAATTCAAATATTTTCTATGAGAAATCTTAACATTATTCTGATTTACTAATGCATAATGCATAGTAGTATCTATTTTAACATGACCTAATAATTTTTGCACTTGTTCTATCGGCATTCCTTTATCAATAGCGAAGGTAGCTAAAGTTCTCCTAAATTTATGCGGATGAACATTTTTAATACCAATTTTATTTCCTAATTTCTTTACTATGTATTCTATCCCACTTATTGATAGTCTATTGTTAGGTTCTTTCAACGATACAAAAAGGGCATTATTATCATCTTTTCTAGAATTTAAATATTCGTATAAGTGAATTTTAGTTTTAGCATCAAAATAAACCTCTCTTTGTTTATTACCCTTACCCAACACAATGCATGACCTTTCATTAAAGTTAATATCTTCTTTGTTTAAAAGCACAAGTTCTCCTACTCTAATTCCGGTAGATGCCAACATTTCTATAAGCGCAAGATTTCTTGAATTATTGCAAGCGTCTTTTAGTTTAACTAGCTGTTCATCGCTTATAACTTCTTTCACTACCTCTTCACTCTTTACTTTGTGTATTCTTCTTACTGGACTTTTTAAAATTATGTCTTCTTCTTCTAACCAAGTAAAGAAACTAGACAAGATTCTTCTTATATTATCCAAAGTAACATTGCTTGGCTTATTATTTTCTTGATATTTTGACAAATAAGAACGCAAATCATCTGTATTAATTGTTTTAATTGGCTTTGAAATTGAACTTATAACCATTTTGATTGTATTTAAATAATATTTAAGCGTTTTTTCAGAGCAGCCTTCTAATCTCTTTGAAGATATAAATAAATCTATATACTGATCACTCTGTTTTTCTTCTGTTTCAGTTTTAGATTTGGCTACTATGTCATAGCCTTCAAAACATAAGAATAGAACCTGTTTTAACTCATCTAGTTCTTCACTTCTTAAGACTGCTTCCATTTTTTTAATAATCAATGATAAAATTTCGTCTTTCATTATTTCCTCCGTATTTAGTTCAAACTAATATTTATTGTGGAGGAATTCAAATTATTCAAACAAATGATAATTTATTGAAGCAATGCGATTTAATACTAAACGATAAATATAATAAGTGTAATCTTGTAACAACCTCTATTACTTTATATTGTAACCTTTTAAATGGCTATGCTTTTACGAGCGATTCATATATCAAATTAGGGCAATATAAAATATTAACAATAGGAAACGTTCAAAACGGTTATGTTTCAATTTCTAATTGTAATTATATAAATGAAATTCCCAAAGGTATGCCTAACCATTGTTTATTAGAATATAAAGATTTATTAATGTCTCTAACCGGAAATATTGGTAGAGTCGGTTTTGTTATTTTTGATAATTGTTTGATGAATCAACGTGTATGCAAGATTAAACCTAAAAATCAAAATTTAATTCCTGGATTATTTTGCTTGTTAAGAAGCAAAAGATTTCAAAACGCAATGATTAAAATGAGTGACGGTGGTACTGCTCAAAAAAATCTTAGTACCATTGAATTAGAAAAAAGCAAATTTTCATTACTTTCCGAACAGGATTTTGAAGAATTTTCAAATATTGTCTCAAAACATATAGAATTCTATATTAATAATTTGAAAGAAATTGACGTTTTGGAAAATATGAAAGTAGAGTTAATAAAGCTAGCAAACAATGTGAGATAAATTATCATTTATTGCTTGTTTAATTTCTATGCTTTTACTGATGACATTATATTGTTCAACTATTTTGACTTGCTCCTCTAATGGTGGTAAAGGAAAGTCGATATTGCACATATCATCCCAATCAAAAGTTTCTCTGGTACTACCATGTGATTTAAATCTTGAGTACCTATCAAACTCATTGCGTTTAAACCAGAGAAGTAAGTATTGAGGATCAAGCTTAGTGTTATCTTTAACTTTAAAAGTTATATAAGAACTTGATACAATGCACTTCTCATAATCAGATAATAAAGCGACTGAAATCTTATCACCATTTCTTGATGTTACGGTAATATAAGCAAATTGATTTTTGTTAACTATTTTATACGATGATAAATCCGTCCCTACTATATTAGCAATTGAAGCAATGAACTTCTTTTCATTAGAAATTCCAAGCAAAGGTATGTTTTCTAAATAAGAATTACGCTCGTTTGTTTCCTCTAAAAAGTCACCTAGTTTTACTACTCTATAACTCGATTTCATAGCCTAGTTCCTTCATAACTTCCAATAATTCTTTTTTTGACTTTTCATCTTCAATTAATAAAGCCTTAAGTTCGGATTGAAGAGATTTCATTTTCTCTTCATAATTAGAACTATCATCCTTATTTATAAATTCAATATATTCACTAGGTACTAAGGAATAATTTTTTAATTTATCTATCGTTACTGATGCACAATATTCAGGTATATCTTTATAATCTTTAAAATGCTCAGCAGATTGCCAATCATGATAAGTTTTACTCACTTTTTGAATATCACCAAGATTATTAGGATCATCGTCGTCTGTTAATTCAGTATACTTCTTTTCGTATGGAGAACCCCATTTTCTTAAATCAATAAATAAAATTTCGTTCTCGCGATTTCTTAGTAACACTTTCTCATCATTTATTTCTGCAACTCTTTCTTTTTTGTTTTTAGATAAAATCCATAAAGAAACACCTATATCTGTTGTATAAAATAAATTTCTTGGTAAATATAAAATGCAGTCAACTAAGCGATTTTCTATAAGTTTTTGTCTGATTTTTAGTTCGTCTCCTCCACCACTTAACGAACCATTAGCTAATAAAAATCCAGCAACACCATCTTGGCCTAAATGATATAAAATATTCAAAATCCAAGCATAATTAGCATTTCCAGTAGGTGGAACCACGTATCCATCCCATCTTGGATCATTAGCTAATTCATCATCTTTTCTCCAACCTTTTTGATTAAAAGGAGGATTAGCCATTACAAAATCAGCTTTTAAATCCTTATGCTGGTCTGCAAAGAATGTATCTGCAGCTTCAACTCCTAAATCGCCTGATATACCACGAATAGCAAGATTCATTTTTGCTAATTTATATGTAGTATCTATTTTTTCTTGTCCATAAATAGAAACATCTTTGTTGTTGCCATGATGCTTTTCAACAAACTTAACTGATTGAACAAACATACCACCACTGCCACACGCTGGATCATAAATTTTACCTTTATATGGTTGAATAAGTTCAGCAATTAAATTAACTACACACTTTGGAGTATAAAATTCTCCTTTACCTTTTCCTTCTGCTAAAGCAAATTTTTTTAAAAAGTATTCATAAACTCTTCCAATGATATCTTCACTATTTCTAAGAGTATCAATTTTATTAATTTCATCAAGCAATGAAGCTAAATTAGAAACACTCAATTTAATTCTTGAATAATAATTATCTGGCAGAGCACCTTGTAAAGATTTGTTGTTTTTTTCAATTGTAGATAAAGCAGTATCAATCTTAATAGCTATATCATTTTGTTTTGCATTTTCCATTATATAATCCCAACGGGCATTTTCAGGAATATAAAAAACATTCTTCATAGTATAAAATTCAGGGATATCCAAATAATCAGATTTCCCTTCACTAATTAATTCATTGGTTCTTTGTTTAAATTTATCATTAGCAAATTTTAAAAATATTAACGATAGAACAACGTGCTTATATTCGTTTGGTTCAACAGATCCTCTAAGTGCATTACAACTATCCCATAAAGCTTCTTCAAATGATTTCTCTTTAGTTTTTTTAGCCATTCCATTCACCTCATCATTAATCATCTAATTTCATGCCAATCTCATCAAAAAGAGTGACTAACTTCTTTTTGGTTTCCATGTTTGGTTCAAACTTTCCTGTTTCCCAACGGCATACTGAAACATTACTTACTTTTAATATTTTAGCTAATTCACCTTGTGATATGAATTTTCTTTCTCGATACTCTCTTATCTTACTTGCATAAT
>CALVMY010000010.1 GCA_944349405.1 uncultured Bacilli bacterium
AAAGTGATTCTTTTTCCAGACATACATATGACCTCCTTTTTAACTGGAAACGAAATCATTTCTATTATATCGATATTTACAAGTCATTGATTACAAGTTGTAATTTACAATTTGAGAATTAAACATATAATAATTTAATTATTTATATTTTATAAGGTTAATAAAATGGAATATACTATCGGCGAAATTGCAAAAAATTTAATCTAACAATCTCTCAAATAAGATTTTATGACAAAGAAGGTCTTCTACCTTCTTTAAAAAGAGTAAATGGCATAAAAAAATTTGATGAACAAGATATAGAAATGATTTTTTTAATTTAATGTCTTAAAAAAGAAATAAAACAATATATAGAATGGGTAAAAATTGGCGATTAACAAATCAAAAAAGGTATGATTTCTTTTTAAATCAAGAGAAAAAATTAAAAAAGAAATAGAAAAGTTAAATAAAACTTTAAAAATGGTTCAGTATAAATGCTGATATTATAAAAAGGCTAAAGAACTTAAAAGTATGCAAAAATTAGAGGAAAACAAGGATAAAATGGCACCAAAAGGCATTCAAATTTTATTTGATGATGCACACGAAAATAACTAAATAATTACTAATTTAATGCTAATTCTATTGTTTCATAACTTTCTAATGAATTCTTGATTATTTCTCCTTCATTAGTTTCTTTAATTCTTCCAAGTAAAGTATATGACCAAGAATTTTCGCCATACATTATCGAAATAGTATTGCCATTATATAAAACAACATCGCCACTTTTAGCTTCAATTCTTTCATCATTTCTTTTAATTGATCGAGGTAAAGAAGCGATATATTCAAAATTTCCATAAGAGGAAATATTTAATTCAAGCTTATTTTCATTTTCATAAATTAAAGATATCAAATCACCAACCGATTCATTTTTAAATAAAGTTATGGTGAAAATATATTTTTCTCCATTAGAAATAATCATCTCATTTTCTAAAAATGATTCGCCTACCTCTTCTTCATCGTTTTCATTATCGCCTCCTTCATCAATTACTAAATCAGGATTTAAATCGCTATCATCACCTAAATTTTCACTTTTATTCGTCCTGCACGATGTTAAAAATACAATATTAAATAATATAAAAAAATTTCTAAATAAGTTTTTCATAACCAAATTCTCTATTTATAAAAATATTTTAAATTTAAATTAAAAAAATAAAAAATATCTATTTTTAATAACTAATTATAACTACTTATTATTTTTATTTATTTTCTTTTTCGAATTCAATTAACCATCTTTTTTTATCTATACCTGCAGAATATCCTCTTAAATCATTATTTTGCGCAATAACTCGATGACATGGAATAATTATTGAAATTGGATTCTTACTTATTGCATTTCCTATTGCTCGATAAGACATCGTTGTTATATTTAAATTATTCATTAAATTTTGAGTTATTTTTTTATAAGTTGATGTTTTAGCATATTCAATTTTTAAAAGCTCTTTCCATACTTCTTTTTGAAAAGTTGTTCCTTTAGGATTTATTTTAAAATTTAAATTTGGCTTATTACCCTTAAAATATTCATCTAAATAAAAAGAAACTTTATCAATTATCGCATTAGAATTAAAATCAATTTCTTCTTTTATACCTCTTTTAAAATATTTTTGATTTAAAAACCATAATCCTATTAAAGAGGATTGATCTGCTACTATTAAGAGTTCTCCTATTGGGGAATTATAAATTTTTCCATTTAAAATCATAATTTACCTTTTATAACAAAAGCATTCTTTTTCATGAGAATTTATTATTCCAATCGATTGTAAAAAAGCATAAATCGTAGTGCTGCCTATAAATCTCATTCCTCTTTGATATAAATCAGAGGTAATTTCATCACTCAACTTATTTGTTACTTTATTAACTTCATAATAAATTTTATTTTTGGAAAATTTTAATAAATATGATTTAAAATCATTAAATTCTTTTTGAATAGAAATAAATATTTGAGCATTTTTAATTGCGGCTTTAATTTTTAATTTATTACGAATTATTCCTTCGTTTTTTAATAATTCTTCAATTTTATTTTCATCATATTTAGCAATTTTTTTATAATTAAAATTATCAAAAGCTTCTTTAAAATTTTCTCTTTTATTTAAAATACATTCCCATGATAATCCAGCTTGAAAAGTTTCTAAAAATAAACATTTAAATAAATATTGGTCATCTAAATTTAATTTGCCCCATTCTTCATCATGATATTTGACATATAAAGGATTAGATAAATTTACCCATTTACATCTTTTAATTTCTTTTTCTTCCATAAGATATTTTTTTGCATTTTTTTATTAAGTATATTATACATTAACAAAAGCTATGTTTTTTTAACTAATCACTATTTTTTTCTTATATTTAAAATATTCCTTTAAAAAATATTTTACTGAATAAAATTAAAATCTTTTCATCAGCTTTAAAAACGCCAAATAAATTAACTAAACTTTAAATGTATTTGACAGAATAGTTTTGCAGGAAAGGGGATGCGGATATTTTTTTGGACTAATATTGATTACAATTTAACATAAATTGTTTTGGTGATAAATATCCTAATCTTTTCTTAATTCTTTTATTTTTAAACCAGTTTAGATATTTTTCCAATTCATTAATAAAATCATCAGATGTTGTATATTTCCAATTCTTTGGATAAAAGAACTC
>CALVMY010000011.1 GCA_944349405.1 uncultured Bacilli bacterium
CTTAAAAATTACTAATAAAGAACTAGTAATTGATCAAAAACCTGATATATCAAAAAGAAAATCTTATATTGATAAAGAACTAGCAAATGAAATTAATAAAGCAACAGCAAAAATTAAAAAGAAAGAAGTGAAGCCAAATTATAAGAAAAAAGTAAAACTTGAAACTGAAAAAGTTAAAAGAAAATATAAAAGAAAAATGATAAAAAAAGAAATAAGAAAAGAATTAGATAAAAAATTTAGAAGTGAGGGAAGAAGAAATGGATAAAATCTTGCTTGGTTCTCATGTAAGTATGTCAGGACCAGATTACTATTTAGGAAGTGTAAAAGAAGCCCTTTCTTATGGTGAAAATGTTTTTATGTTTTATACAGGTGCTCCTCAAAATAATAAAAGAACTCCTTTAGAAAATTGCAAAATTAAAGAAGGAATTGAACTTGCTCAAAAAGGGGGAATAATTTTAGATAAAATTGTTTGCCATGCTCCATATATGATAAATTTAGGCAATTCTGATCCTGATAAATTTAAATTTTCCAAAGACTTTTTAAAATCAGAAATTTTAAGATGCGAAGGATTCGGTTGTAATTTACTTGTTTTGCATCCAGGTCTTCATGTTCATATGGGTGAAGAGATTGGGATAAATAACATTATTCGCGGATTAAACGAAGTATTTAATGATTTAAAAGAATTAAACGTTACAATTTGTTTAGAGACTATGGCTGGAAAAGGAACTGAATTAGGTATAACTTTTGAACAAATTAAAAAGATTATCGATGGAATTGATGAAAAATATCAAAATAATTTAGGTGTTTGCTTAGACACTTGCCATATTAATGATGCTGGCTATATTGTTGATGATATTGATGAAGTATTAAATAGATTTGATGATATAATCGGTTTAAAACTTTTAAAAGTTATTCACTTAAATGATTCAAAAAATCCTTTAGGCGCTCATAAAGATCGTCATGAAAATATTGGTTTTGGTGAAATTGGTTTTGATTCTTTAATCAAATATGTTTATGATTCAAGATTAGTTGATATTCCTAAAATTTTAGAAACACCTTATATTGAAAATAAACCGCCTTATAAAGAAGAGATAGAAATGATAAAAAAGAAGGAGTTTAATCCTTCTTTAAAAGATATTATTGCTTCGAAATAAGTTTATTTATTTCTATAACTAATTCATTAAATAAATTATTTTCTTCAACAGTTTTAATTATTTTTCTATTTTTAAAAATAATGAATTTATGATTAGCGCCGGCGATACCAATGTCGGCGTTTTTACTTTCTCCGATTCCATTTACAATGCAACCCATGACAGCTATTTTAATATTTATGTTATTTTCTTCTAAATAAGCAGTAATTTTGTTAACAATCTCATTTAAATTATTAACTTTGCACCTTCCACAAGTAGGGCATGAAATGATTGTTGGGTAGTTTGGGTACAAATTTAAATCATGAAGCATTCTTTTCGCTGTAATAACTTCTAATTGGGGATTTTGTGTTAATGAGACTCTAATTGTATTTCCAATACCTTTTAATAAAAGATTGGATAAACCAATTGTAGAGCGAATAATTCCTATATCGTCAAAACCACTCTCAGTTACACCAATATGCAAAGGATAATTAGTATTTTTAGCAAGTTTTTCATATATTTTAATTGTCTTTAAAGGAGATGAAGATTTTATACTTATTACAAGATTAAAAAAATTATTTTCTTCAAAAAATTTAATTGTTTTTAAAGCTAAATTTACAAGTCCATTAATTGAAGTGATATTTTTGCCTTCAGGAGTAGTTGAACCTTCGTTTAATCCTATTCTAATCGCAACATTATATTGGTTTGCTTTATTAATTATGGAAATTAATTTATCCATTGGTGTATTTATTGGGTTAATTCTTATCTTATCAATTCCGTTTTCAATGGCTAAAAGTGCTAATTCATCAGAATAATGAATATCTCCTATGAGAGGAATTGAAATATTTTTTTTGATTTCTTTAATAGCTAGGGCATCTTTTTTATCTAAAATTGATACTCGCATTAAAGATGCGCCTAATTTTTCACAATCGTTTATTTCTTTTATAACTTTTTTTACATTTGAAGTTTTAATATCGCACATTGATTGAATCAATACATTATTATCTCCACCAAGAGTAATATTTCCGATTTTTATTTGTTTAGTTTTTTCTCTTAAATTCATGTTTTTTATTATACTTATAAATAGTTAAAATTTGTAGAAAATTAACATTGTTTGTGTTATTATAATTTGACTTGAATAGTGAGGTGATTTTTTTATGCGCGATAACATTATCTTAAAATGTACAGTCTGTGGTGAAGAGCAATATCTTACAAGTAAAAATAAGAAAAACAATCCTGATAGAATTGAAAAAAATAAATATTGTCCACATTGCCGTAAAGTTACTGTTTTTAAAGAAAAGAAATAGTAATTTTTGTGTTATATGGTTAAAATTTTTAGATTTGATAGTGAATATGATGATGAATTTTGCTCCAACAGTTATGTAATTGGGGAAAAAGGCGGACCTTTTATTCTTGTGGATATTGGTTCAACTAGCGATCGCATTCTATCGTATGTTAAAGATAATCATACAAGTTGTTTGGGTGTATTATTAACTCATGGACATTTTGATCATATAAGAGGATTAGAAAAATTCTTATCCTACTATAATTGCACTGTTTTTATAGATAAAGACGAAGAAGAAAAACTTCATAATTCTCGATTAAATTGTTCAAAAATGAATGGTGAAGATTTAACTATTGAACTTAATAATGTTTATTTATTAGATGATGAAGATGAAATAAACTTTATTAATAAATATTATATAAAAGTTATTGAGACTCCATTCCATACAAACGGAAGTGTTTGTTATTTATTGAAAAGTGAAAATGCTTTATTTAGCGGTGATACACTTTTTAAAGGAAGTATAGGTAGAAGTGATTTACCTACAAGTTCTAATCGAACAATTGCTGAGAGTTTGAAAAAAATAAAAAAACTAGATCCGTCATTAACGGTATACCCAGGGCATGGTGAAATTACTACTTTAAAAAAAGAATTAGAGAATAATATTTATTTGAAGGAGATTAAAAATGATTAACGTTACAGAATTAAGACCAGGAAATTATTTTGAAGATGAAGGTAATATTTATCTTGTTTTAGACATTTTATTAAATAAAACCGCTATGAGAAAAATGGTTGCTAAAGTTAAAGTAAAAAACTTAAGAACTGGAGCAATTACTGAAATGTCTGCTAATAGTGGTTATCAAGTTGAACCAATTAGATTAGATAAGAAAAAAATGAACTATTTATATGATAGTGGCGATTTTTTAGTATTCATGGATCAAAATACTTATGAACAAGTAGAAATTTCAAAAACAAGATTAGAATGGGAAATGAAATTCTTAAAAGAAAATCTTGAAGTTGAAATCGTTACTTATAATGATGAAATTTTAGGCATTAATCTTCCTTCAAAAGTCGCTTTAAAAATTACACATACAGAGCCAGCTGTTAAAGGTGATTCAGTCAATAAAGCTTTAAAAGAAGCAACACTTGAAACTGGTTTAGTCGTAAAGGTTCCTTTATTCATTAATCAAGATGAAGAAGTTTTAGTTAGAACAGATACCGGCGATTATGATGGCCGTGCTTAAAAATAATATATGAATATTGAAATTTGGCAATTTGTTTTATATTTGGTTTTAGCTTTAGTTGCAGGTTTAGTTATTGGATTTTTTGGAACTAGAGCTCTTATTAAAAAACAAATGGAAAAAAATCCTCCAGTAAATGAAAAAATGATTCGTGCTATGTTTATGCAAATGGGTCGTAAACCAAGCGAAGCTCAAATTAGAGCTGTTATGAATAGCATGAAACAAAATCAAGGAAAATAAAAAAAGTCCGTAAAATTGGACTTTTTTATTTGGCTTTTGTATCTTTTTTCTTAAATATATTATCAATCCGTTTTACTTTTGATTCTGTTTTATTAAAGAGTCTTTTTATATTTTCTTTATGTTTATAAATTAATAAAATATTTCCGATTGTTCCAACTATCGGATAGAAAATAGATATCGGACCACTTATTGAAAAATACATTAAGTAATTAGAGATTTCATAGTTAAATCCAGTTGAAAGATAAATAATGTAAACAATCCAAGTAAATATCATAAAACAAGTTGACATTGTAATTGAGGAAAGAGAAACATATTTAGTCTTTTTTAAAACTATAAAGAAAATAACTGCGAATAGAGGAAGCGCTAAAAAAGTTGTAGCAAACATAAATCCAACAACAGTTGAAACTATTTTTCCACCTCTAAATTTTATAAAGCAACTATATGAATGACCTAAAAACGCAAATAAAGGAACAATATAGTAACATAAATCGGAAAGTGAATTACCATAACCATACCAATTATATACTAAATTATTACCATTCATTAAATTAATGAAGTCATTATTATAATTTATTAAATACCAAACTATAGTTGTAGGTATAACAACTTTTAAAGCATCCAAAAAAATAGTTAATGCACCAGCGAAATGAGAAATTACTCTTCCTACATTTGTTCCTCCTGGATTTTTTGATCCGTATTTTCTAGGGTCTTTATTATATATTTTTCCTATAATAACACTATTAGGAATTGAGCCAAATAAATATCCGACAATTGCACACAAAATTAATATTAAAATTCTAAATAAAATATCCATGAAAAATATTCTAATAAAAAAGAGATATTTTTTCTATATTTATTTATTTATGTTTAATTCTCAAATTGTAAATTACAACTTGTAATCAATGACTTGTAAATATCGATATAATAGAAATGATTTCGTTTCCAGTTAAAAAGGAGGTCATATGTATGTCTGGAAAAAGAATCACTTT
>CALVMY010000012.1 GCA_944349405.1 uncultured Bacilli bacterium
AAGAAGATTCAAAAGACAAGTTAATAAAGCTGGAACCATCCAAGAATGTCGTAGAAGAGAATGCTTTTTAAAAAAATCATTAAAAAGAAAATTAAAGAGCGAAAATGCTAGAAAAAAATATAGATAAGAATTAGTTCTCCTAAATCAGGAGAACTTTTTTTTATAAAAAAATTAAATTGTATGTAAAAAATTTCTTTTCGTAGCATTCTTGTATTATGAAGGGAGAATGATATGAATTATTTTATTCGACAAATAGGAGAAAAAGATTGCGGAATTGCAGCTTTAAAAATTTTATTAGCTAATATTTATAAAAAAAGAGATTTTTTGTTTTATCCACAAGCAAATTTAAATGAAGCATTATCGCTAAAAGACTTAATGAAAATTGCTAAAAATGAAGGTGTTACATTAAGTGCTTACCGATTAACAAAAAAAGAAGAAATTAAGGAATTGAAAAAGAAAAAATGCTTAGTTATCTTAAAAAAAGATAATATACTTCACATTGTTTATTTAAAAAAAGTAAAAAGAAAAGGAGTCGTTTTAAATGATCCGAAAAGAGGAGTAATATTTATAAAATATTGTGATTTTTTTGCCGAATGGAATGGAGAAGTATTAGAAGCAATTAAAGTAAACGGAAGTTCTTTTAAATTAAAAAAGGAAAGAATTTTACCCATAGGTAATGAGATTTTATTATTTAGTGTTCAGATATTTACTTATATTTTATTTTTGTCTGGATTGTTTTTTATTAATTCAAGTGTAGATTTTTTTATACCACTCTCTTTATTTATTTGCTATGTTTTTTCATTAATTTTATTTAATTTTTTATTAAATTATTTTATGAAAAAAGTCGATATTTCACTTTTTAGCAATATTTATCGAAGTGAAGGAATTTTAAAAGAAAAATATATGAAAATAACAAAACTTAAGACATTACTTTTTTCAAATCCGTTACAAATAATTTCTTCGATATCTTTAATTGCTTTTGCTTTAGCAATTTTAGGAATTAATAGTGTTTTGAGCTTAATTTTTGCTTTATCTATTTTATTTATACAAATTGTTATTAAACTTATATCCTCAAATTATTTATCACATAAAAGAAATTATATTGAAAATTGTGAATTTAATCTTTTTTATGCAGGAAATAAAGATAATGCTTTAGATAATTTTAAAATATTAAACGATGAAGTTTATCGTTATGCTACATTAAATAATGTTAAAAAATATTTGATAACATTAATAATAATTATTGCCTCTTTGTTTTTATCTTCTTTTGAAGAAGAAATTTCTTTAAATTTTGTTTTATTCCATATTTTTTCCTTTTATTTTATTAGTACAAATTTTGATAAAATACTAGAATACAATAAAAATAAAGAAGAATTAGATTATTTAAAATCAACTTATTATTACTATTCCAAAACATGTTAAGAAAATTCTGTTTTTTTGCTATAATATCGAAGAAATGGAATTATATATAAACAACACTTTAAATATTGATTTACTTGATTACGAACCAATCTTTGAAAAACTAGCATTGAAAACTTTAAATAAATTATCGATGAAAGATAATATTGTTTGTTCAGTAACTTTTGTTGATATAGAAACAATTCATAAAATAAATAAAGAATATAGAAATATCGATAATCCAACTGACGTAATTTCGTTTGCTTTTTTAGATGATAAAAATGAGCAAATAATCGGAGATATTCCTCTTGATATTGGCGAGATGTATATCTGTTATGATGTAGCAGATGAAAATAGAAAAAAATATGATAATACAATCGAAAGAGAGATTTGTTTTTTATTTGTTCACGGCCTTCTTCATTTATTAGGATATGATCATATGACTAAAGAAGATGAAGAAGTTATGTTTAAGTTACAAGATGAGATTTTGGAAGGAGAAAATTTATGGATAAAAATGAATTAGTTGCCGAAGCTATTAAAGCAAGAGAAAATGCATTTACACCTTATTCGCATTTTAAAGTTGGTGCTGCATTATTAACAAAAGATGGAAAAATTTATCATGGTTCAAATATGGAATCTGCTTCATATGGATTAACACTTTGTGCTGAACGTAATTGCATATTTGGGGCTTATGCTCGCGGAGTTAGAAAAGATGATATAGTCGCATTCGCTGTTGTTGGCGATACTGATGGTCCTGTTTCTCCTTGTGGAGCGTGCAGACAAATCATAGCTGAATATTTAAATAGAGATGTTCCTATTTATTTAGCTAACTTAAAAGGCGACATTTCTGAATATAAAATCGAAGAATTAATTCCATATTTTTTTGATGGAAGTGAGTTATAAAAATGAAGAGCGGATTCGTTACAATTTTGGGTAGGCCAAATGTTGGCAAATCAACTTTAATAAATACAATTATAGGAAAGAAAATCTCTATTATAAGTCCTAAAAGTCAAACAACTAGAGATGCTATCCAAGGTATTTATAATGATGAAAATTCTCAAATTATTTTTGTTGATACTCCAGGCATTCATAAACCAAAAACCGAGTTAGAAAAAGAAATGGATAAAATTGCTTATTATAATGCTAAAAATAATGATTTGGTTTTGTTGATGATTGATGCATCAAAAAAATTTTCAGATTCGGATATTTTTATAACAAAAAATGTTAGATTTACTACGCCAGTAATAATAGTTTTTAGTAAAATTGATTTAACTAACATTATTCTTATTAATGAATTAAAAGAAAAATATCATGAGTTATTCCCAAATTCTGAAATGATTGAAATAAGTTCTTTAGAAAATTTTAATATTGATTTTTTGATTGAAAGAATAAAAAACTATTTGCCAGAAGGCCCTCAATATTACGATGTAAATACTATTACAAATCGCGATTTTACTTTTATGGTTCAAGAAATTATTCGTGAAAAAACTTTAAAGTTGTTAAAAGAAGAAGTCCCTCATTCAATTGCTGTTCTTTGTGATGAAATTTCTTTTCAGACTGGTAAAAATATTTTTGCAAAAATTATTGTTGAAAAAGAGAGTCAAAAAGGAATAATAATTGGAAAACGCGGATCAATGATTAAAAAAATAGGTATTGAATCAAGGAAAGATATCGAGAGATTGCTTGGCTATAATATAAATCTTGAGCTCTTGGTTCAAGTAGTAGAAAATTGGAAGAATTCTAGTAGTTTCCTAGCTAAATTAGGTTACAAATAAAATATGGAAATTATAAAAGGAATTATTATTTCAATAAATGAGTATAAGGAAAATCAATTCATTTTAAATATTTTAAGCGAAGAAGCTTTATATTCTGCATCAACGACGTCTAATAAAAGAAAAACAAATAGTTCTCTTCAAAAATTTGCTTTTGGTGAATTTATTTTATACAAAGGTCCAACAAAATATTTTAAGATTAAAGATTTCAATTCTGATTTTTTAATGTCAAATGTTTATAGTGATTTTAATCGATTAATTGAAATCGATTTTTTTAATGAAATATTGAGCAAAATTGATTATGAAAATATAAATATTGCAAAATTGTATAACCTAGTTTTATTAACAATTAAAAGCATCGACAATTTATCTAATAATGATCGCTATATTACACTATATTTCTTTTTTCATATTTTAAAAATGCTTGGTTTAGATCCAACATATACTAAACTTTATGAAAAAGAAAAAATAAATCTAGATTGTCAAGACTTTACAAAATCAGTTGATAAACAAACATTTTTAATTTTATTTAGATTTTTTTCAAAGATTTTAAACGATTATTTAGGCGTTTTTCTTAATTCTTATTATAATTTTAGGTAAATAAAAAAACTAAATTTTTATACTCTGATAATACATTGACACACTATATTTATTTAACTAAAATTTTATGTCTTTGGAGAAAATTATGGAAAAAAATTTTGAAAATATAGTAACACATTTACAAACTACTGGTTATGTATTTCAAGGCAGTCAAATTTATGGTGGTTTGGCTAATACCTGGGATTATGGACCTTTAGGAAGCCAATTAAAGAAGAATTTAAAAGATCTATGGCGGAAAAAATTTGTTGAAGATTCCGAATATAATGTTGGTATAGATTCTGCTATTTTAATGAACCCAAATGTTTGGGTTGCAACAGGCCATGTTCAAACTTTTAATGACCCTCAAATTGAATGCAAAAAGTGTCATTCAAGATTTAGAGCTGATCAATTAATAAGCAGTGAATTTAAAAATGTTGATGTTGATGGTATGACTTATGATGAATTAAATGAATTTATTAAAAATAATGATGTTAAATGCCCTCAATGTGGTCAGCACGATTTTACTGATATTAAAAAATTTAACTTAATGTTTAAAACACACATGGGTGTTACTGAAGATAGTAGCGCTGAAGTTTATTTAAGACCAGAGACTGCACAAGGTGTTTTTGTTAACTTTAAAAATGTCCAAAGAGTAACAAGAAAAAAATTACCATTTGGCATTGCAAATACTGGTAAAGCTTTTAGAAATGAAATTACTCCTGGTAATTTTACATTTAGGACAAGAGAATTTGAACAAATGGAGTTAGAATTTTTTTGTAAACCTGGAACTGATTTAGAGCGGTTTAATTATTGGAAAAAAACATGTATCGGCTTTGTCGAAGATTTAGGTATAAAAGCAGAAAATCTTAGATATAGAGATCATGAACCAGAAGAATTGGCTTTTTATTCTAGAGCAACAACTGATATTGAATATTTATTTCCGTTTGGCTGGGGTGAAGTTTGGGGAATTGCTGATAGAACTGATTATGATTTAAAAAGACACCAAGAATTCTCAAAAGAAAGTTTAGATTATTTTGATTCAGACACTAATACAAAATATATTCCTTATTGCATCGAACCTTCATTAGGATTAGATAGATTATTTTTAATGATTGTTTGTGATTCTTATGATGAAGAAGTTCTTGAAAACGGAGAAATACGAAAAGTAATGCATTTAAGTCCAAAAATCTCTCCTATAAAAGCAGCTGTTTTACCTTTAAGTAAACAATTAAGTGAAAAAGCAAAAGAAGTTTTTAAAGATTTAAGGAAAGATTTTAATGTTTCTTTTGATGAAACAGGTAGTATTGGAAAGCGTTATAGAAGAAATGATGAAATTGGTACGCCGTATTGTATTACTTATGATTTCGATTCTTTAGAAACAAACAAAGTCACTGTTAGAGACAGAGACACAATGAAACAAGATTTAGTTGATATAAAAAATTTAAAGGAATATTTACTTGGAAAACTCAAATATTAATTTTGAAAATAACGATTTATTTGAATCTGTTTTAAAAAAAGTAGATATTTGTGATGTAATTTCTCATTATATTAATTTAGAAAAAAAGGGGAGAAATTATGTTGCATTATGTCCTTTTCATGACGATAAAAACTTAGGAAATTTTTCTGTTTCTCCTGAAAAACAAGTTTTTAAATGCTTTGCTTGCGGAAAAAGCGGCAACGCTATTGGATTTGTTAAAGAAAAAGAAAGATGTTCTTGGATTGAAGCTGTTAAAAAAGTATGTGAAATTTGCCACATAGTTGAACCAGCATTGGAGAATTTTAAAGAAGTAAAAAAAGATCCTAAAATTGAAAAAACATTTCAAATTTTAAATGATATTTCTATTTTTTATTCATTGTCTCTTTTTCAAAGCGATGAAGGAAAAGATGCCTTAAATTACCTACATAACAGAGGTTTAAGCGATGAAATTATTAGACATTTTGGAATTGGCTATGCTTTAAAGGATGGTTCAAAATTAATTGAGTTTTTGACAAAAGAAAAAAATTATTCTTTAAAAGAAATTGATTTAACTGGAATTATCGATTTAAAAAATAATATTATTAAAGATAAAAATTATGGAAGAATTGCTTTTTTTATAAAAAATGGTGAGGGCAAAGTTTGTGGATTTAGTTGTCGAGTATTTGGCGATAAAAAATCTGAAGCAAAATATGTTAATACATCGTCTACTATCGTCTTTAATAAATCAAAAATTTTGTACAATTATTATGAAGCTATAAGTGAAAGTGCAAAAATGGGTTACGTCTATCTTTTAGAGGGATTTATGGATGTTATTGCTTGCTATAGGGCCGATATTAAAAGTGCAATCGCTTTAATGGGTACAACTCTAAGCAAAGAACATTTGAGAATGTTAAAAGATTTAAAATGTGAAATTCGTTTATGCCTTGATTTAGATAAGCCTGGTCAAAATGCAACATATAAAATATTCACTCAACTTGAAAATTATCAAATACCTTATCGAGTTGTTAATAACGATGTTAATTTTGATTATAAAGACAGTGATGAAATTATCGATCATTTAGGCAAAGAGAAATTAATTTCATATTTATCAAATGTTACCGATAAATTAAGCTGGCTAGTTAATTATTTTAAGAAAAATTTAGACTTATCAATTCTTGAAAATAAAGAAAAAATGATTAATTTTTTTATTCCTTTATTAAAAAATAATAATGATTCCATTCTTGTTGATGCTTATATAAAAGAAATAGAAAAAGTTACTAATGTATCTTATAACGTAATTAAAGATATGATAGATAAAGCTAAACTTGAGGTAAGTAAACCCTTAATTGAAGCGGAAGAAGATGAAGGTGAAATAGATGTATCTTTAGTTGAAAAAAATATAGTAAAAAAGAAAAAACAACGAGAACCAAAAATTGTTAAATCTGAGCGATTGTTATTAAGTTATTTACTTAAAAATGATGAAGCGATTTCGATATTTGAACAAAAATTAAGTGAATTCTATACGCCAGTATTTAATGATATATACGATTTAGTTATTAATTATATAAAAAACGAAAAGGATTACTCTTTAAACGAATCAAAGATTAATCAAATAGTTGATGAAAGTAATTTAACTAATAAAGAAGATATCAAAATCGAGATTGGAAAAATATTCACTTTAAAAAATTATGATTCTTATAATTCAAATGTTGTTGAAGAATTAATTTCAAATATTAATTTTGAAAAAAATTTAATAAACATTAAAAAGAGCAATGCTGAGCTATTAAAAAATAAAAACGAAAATAGTGATGAGTATTTATTATCAATGCTCTCATCATCTAAAAATAAAATCGCTGAAAAGACTAAAATCGAAAGGAGAAAAATATGGAAAAGACAAAAAAAATAAATAAGGAGCAACTTAATAAAGAAGTTGAAAAAATTGTTAAAGAGAAAGGTTCTATTGATGACGATATTGAAGAAGAAGGTATTGAAACTTTAGATTCGATTTTAAAAAGATTTATTAAAGAAAATGCTGATACTAAAGAAATCGATCAAGACTTTTTCCTCGAATCAACTAGAAAATACGATCTTTCTGATGAAGATATTGATACTATTTTCCAATTTTTTAATGCTAATGGTTATCAACTAGTAAACGAAAATAGCGATGATATCGAGTTTGACGAAGCTTCAATGAACGATATGGAAAGTATTGATGAACTTGATGATTTTGACGACGATATAGTTGAAAGTAGCGATGAAGAATTAAATATTGATGTGGAAAATCTCGAATCGTTTGCTTTAAACGACGTAAAAATCAATGATAGCGTTAAACTTTATCTTAAAGAAATTGGAAGAGTTAAACTTTTGAAAGCTGAAGACGAAAAAGAACTTGCTGTTAGAATTTTAAATGGAGATCAAACAGCTAAAAATGAATTAATTAATGCTAATTTACGTTTAGTTGTTTCAATTGCAAAACATTATTTAGGACGTGGAATGCCTTTATTAGATTTAATTGAAGAAGGTAACATGGGACTTATGAAAGCAGTTGATAAATTTGATTATACAAAAGGTTTTAAATTTTCAACTTATGCAACTTGGTGGATTCGTCAAGCTATAACTAGAGCTATCGCTGATCAAGCTAGAACTATTCGTATTCCAGTTCATATGGTAGAAACAATTAATAAAATTACAAGAGTTCAAAGACAATTAACTCAAGAATTGAATCGTGAACCAACAGAAGAAGAAATTGCTAAAAAGCTTAACATTACAGTCGATAAAGTTCGTGAAGTGTATAAAATTTCTCAAGATCCAGTTTCATTGGAAACACCTATAGGTGAAGAAGATGATTCACATTTAGGAGATTTTATTAAAGATGAAAGAACAATGTCACCAGAAGAATATGCAACAGTTGAAATGTTAAGAGAAGAACTTACTAATGTTTTATTAACTCTTACAGATAGAGAGTAAAAGGTTTTAAGACTTAGATTTGGTCTTGATGATGGGCAATTC
>CALVMY010000013.1 GCA_944349405.1 uncultured Bacilli bacterium
CGATATTTTAATTCCAGCAACAACCAAATCTACTTATTCAGATCCAAGTAATTTATTTAACTTTGTTAAGAACAATACAACGATTTCCGCAGTTGGAAATTTTGCTTATCGTGGAGAAGCATATGAATTGTTAAATAACTTACTTTACGAGAAAAATGCAGGAAATGAAAAAGCAGGAGTTCTTTACAATTATTTGAGTAGAGAAATCGATAGTATCAATGAATTAGAAGATATTATTTCAACTACAACAGGAGCCGAACAATATGCTGGTTTTGTTACTTTAAGAGAAGCATACGAAGAAGCAATAGAGAATGTTAATTTATTAGGCGATAAATTAGAAAATATCGGAACAATTGACCCTACTGATAGATGGGCGATGACAGAAGCTTATCGTCAAGTTTTCGGCGCTGAATATGCTCTTGAATATTATTCTTCATCAGTTAAAGCAAAAGCAGATGTTGGTTACTCATTAGGCATTGACTACAATACTTTCTATGATATTTATTTCACTGTTAGAGGTTGCTCAACTAAAAATGAAGCGGTTAGATATATTCGTTCAATTAGAAATTTAGGCTTCTACGATAGATTAGTTTTACAATATCTTTGTGGAATATCTTTAACCGGCGATGAAAGAACACGTGTTGAACGTTATTTAGCACAAAGAGGTTTGTTAAACGAAGAAGAAGATAATTAGAGTGGTTATTTTGCTACTTGCTTGTATTTGTGTTTCTTTTGCGATTTTTGGAGTTTTTGTTGCTTGCGGCATAATTACACTAGATAATGGAATTTCGTTTAATTTGGTGGCTTTCCGTTCAATTAAAGGGCATTGGTGGAGTTGGCTGGCGTTTATATTGCTTCAAGCAGTCGTTTGTAGCGTTTTATTATTTGTTCCAGGTGTTACAATGGCATTTAACATTTTAGAGATAGCAATATTTGGAGCAGGTTGGGAGTCGTTTCTAATTTGCGTTTCAGGTATCGTTTTGCAGTCGTTAGTTTTATATTTCGTTGGAAGATTTGGTGGCTCAAGATTAATCATTAAATTGTTTGGCGAAGAAGATTATTTAAAAGCCGAAAGATTTATCAAAGACAAGGGACAAGTTTATTACCCGTTAATTATGTTATTACCTTTTTGGAACGATGATTTATTCGTTGCTATTGCAGGTGTAATTAAAATGAATTTTCTTTTTTGGATCATTTCAACATTCGCTTGTCGAATAATTGGATGTGCCACTTTAACTTTTGGAATATCGCTTGTTCCATTTGAAACATTTACAACACTTTGGGATTGGATTGTTTTCTTAACAGTAGTTGTCTTTTGGGTAATTATTATGTTCTATATAGCGACTAAAATTAACAAATATCTTGAAAAGCATAAAAAAAAGTGATCCTGATTGGACCACTTTTCTTTCGTCTCACTACTAGATGATAGTATAAAACATGACTTTGTTAATGTGAATTTTTTTGTGAAAATATATGTGAAATGATTAAGAGGTAGTTAGAAATATTGATAATTTTTGATAGATTTTAAGCATTTTTAATAGGTGTTAATACGTTTAGATAAATACCCGACTTCATTTTTAGACCCTAAAAATTCTATAATTATTTCTTTTGATAATAATTATACAACTCTTCTTGGCTTCTAAAAGGTAAATTATTCTCATTTGGTAAAATTTTATGATATTTTCCGTCTCCGGTTGCATAAACTGCTTTGACATTATCTTTTAATCCAAAATTTACAATCATATCAAGTTCTTTTTTGATATTTTCGTTATAAATTGGAGTAACAACTTCAATTCGATTATATAAATTTCTTGGCATCCGGTCGGCAGAGCCCATGAAATATAAAGGATTTCCAGCATTTTCAAATACGAAAATACGAGAATGTTCTAAATAACGATCAATGATTGCATGAACTTCAATATTTTCGCTAACATTTTTTATTCCGGTTACTAAAGATGAATTTCCTCTAATTAAGAGCTTAATAGCGACACCTTGAGCGGAGGCTAAATATAAAAGTTTAACCATTTTTTTATCAGTAATGTGATTGATTTTAATTTTTATACCACTTGGTAAACCAGCTTTTTTATTTTTTATTTCATTTCTAATTAATTTTTCAAAAGATTTTTGCATGTTTAATGGCGAAACAAGTAAGTTTCTAAATGAATGTTTCTCATAAGGCATCATTATCAAATCAAAAACACTTTTAACATCATTAACTAGTCTTGGGTCGGTGGTGAATAATAAGCAGTCTGTATATTGTTTTGCATTTCCTTCATGGAAATTTCCAGTAGAAATAATTGCGATATCTTTCGCATTTTTAAGTTTTATATAAACAATTTTTCCGTGAATCTTAAATCCTTCTTGACCAGTTAAAACGTTAACCCCAGCATCTTTTAAAGTTTGAGAGATTAAAATATTACTAGATTCATCAAAACGAGCCATAAGTTCAACCATCGCGGTAACTTTTTTACCATTTCTAGCAGCATTTGTTAATGCAGCGACAACTCTTGAATTAGAAGAAGCACGATAAATAGTTGCTCGAATTTCACTAACGTTAGGAGAAATACTTGCTTCTTGTAAAATTGAAATGAATGAATTAAAAGATTGATAAGGAACATGCAAAAGCATATCTTCATTTTGAATTTTATTTAAAATTGATTCGCCCTTATTTATTTCTTCGATTTCCTTGTTTTCCCATTTTGGATAATTCAATCCTTCCACATCGATAAAAGGGAATTTCATTAAATCTTTGTTGTTATGATATTTTCCACCAATTGAAACGATATCTAAATCATCGATTTCAAACTTTTTAATGAGTTTTGAATATAAATCTTTTGGAATGTTTTCACCAAAAACTACTCTAACAGGAATTCCTCTTTTTCTTTCTTTTACTGCTTCAGAAATACTTTTTAAAATTCCTTCTTCAGGGTCACTTTCAACTTCCATTTCAGCATCTTTTGAAAATTTAAAGGCATAGGCTTCATATTTTTCATAAGGTAAATTTTTGAAAATAAATTCAAGATTTAATCTTATAACATCATCAAGATATATTAAAAAATGCTTTGATGGATCTTTTGATGGGATTTTAATAAATCTTCCACAAAAATGAACTGGAAGAGGTATTAAAGCATAAGAAACATCGTCTAAGTTTTCCATTTTTTTATTACTCATTTTTATAGCTAAATAAATATGAGTATCATTAACACTTGATAAATCAGCTTTTTTATTAATGATGATTGGATTTATATATACCGAAATATTATTTAAAAAATATCTTTTTAAATATTCTTTTTGTTCATCATTAACTGTATTTTCGTTTAATAAATAAACACCTTTTTCTTCTAAATCTTTAAAAATATCATTTAAAGTTTCGTTAAATTCTTTTTTATATTCATCAGTGAGTTTAAAAATTTGTTTTAATTCTTTTTTTGCTAATGATTTATCTTTTTTAAAATCTTTAGAAACTGAACCAGCAATTCGATTAAGTTGAGCAACTCTAACTTTAAAAAATTCATCTTGATTGTTTGAATAAATTCCTAAAAAAGAAAGTCTTTGTAAAAGAGGAACGCTTTTATCTTGAGCCTCTTTAATAATTCGATAGTTAAAATAATTCCACGAAACATCGCGTTCGACATAAATATTTTCTTCAACTTTAATTCTTTTGTTTTTATTTTCCATACTTAATATATTTTATCTAAATATAGGTTGTTTTTGATATAAAAATTGTAAATTTTTCTTAACACTAATATTAAATTTTTTAAATATTAAAAATAAATAAAATATTTTTTTATGAATCTATAAAAAATTGGTGAACATCAAATATTGTTATGATATATTTTTAAATTGTTATGAGTTTTGAAATAATTTTACAAGTAATTATTTTAGGAATGGCTCTTTCAATGGATGCATTCTGTGTATCGATTTGTGATGGTTTAGTCTATCAAAATTTAAATAGAAGAAAATCTTTTTTTATTGCGGCAGATTTTGGTTTGATGCAAGGATTAATGCCTTTAATTGGGTTTTTTATCGCTGATTTATTTTAT
>CALVMY010000014.1 GCA_944349405.1 uncultured Bacilli bacterium
CCTGGAATTGGAGTGAAATTTTGGTGAATAATTCCTAAAATTTCATAACAGTTTAATTCTGTTTCTGTAATAATGCGAAGTGCTAAAACATCATAAATATCGTCAAATTTATGATTTTTTAAATACATTTTTTTATAAATTGAATAAATTGATTTAACTCTAGATTCGATTTCAAATTTAAATCCTTGACTATATAAAATATCTGCAATTTTCTTTTTTAATTGATTAAGAGCGTTTTTACGATTTTTAATTTTTTCATTTAAAAGTTCACAAATAATTTTATATTCTTCAGGTTTTTCAATTTTTAAAGATAGATCTTCTAATTCACTTTCAACTCTATAAATACCTAAACGATGAGCAATTGGGGCAAAAACTTCTAAAGTTTCCTTTGCTAATGCATGTTGTCTTTCTGGTTTTAATGCTTCGATAGTTCTTAAATTATGTAATCTATCGGCAAGTTTAATAATGATAACTCGAACATCTTTAGCCATTCCTAAAAATATTTTACGATGATCTTCTGCTTCAAATTCTTCTTGAGTTCTTTTTGAGAGTTTTAATCTTTGAATTTTTGTTAAAGAATCAACGATTCTTGCTGTTTCTTCTCCAAACATTTCTTCAATGTCATTTATAGTTGTATCAGTATCTTCAACAACGTCATGTAATAAGGCGGCTTCAATTGTAACCGGACCACCTTGTAATGTCGCAACAATATAAGCAACTTCAATTAAATGATGAACATATGGTTCGCCAGATTTTCTAAAAATTCCTTTATGTTTTTGTTCGACAAATTGATATGCTTTTTCGATCATTTCTTGATCTTTTTCATTATGGATATAAAGAGAATAAGCAGCTTTTAAGTCATCAAAAGTATGCATTGGATATCCGCCATTAGGCACTAATTTACCAGTACTTTCTTCAATTTTTTTAGCGACTATTTGCTCTCCAACGCCATCTTTTATAATCTCGTCTTTCCGTAAGTTTTTATTTTCTGCCATACCTAAATATAATACTATAAAATTAATTTTTTTACCTTAAAAAGTGCTATTTTTCACTATTTTCGAAAGAGTTTACTTTAAATTGATAACTAATTTTATTTCTAAATTCATTAATATCGATATATCCATAAAAATTTACTTTTTTAAAATTTAAAAGTTCATTTGGAAATGAAAAATAAACAAGTGATGAGTCAAAAGAAATTTTGTTTATTATATGAGTATTATCTTTTGAAAATTTAAAAGATAACGTACTTAAACCATTTATTTTTAATAAAGGCTTAGGAAAATCTTTGCCAAATGGAGCGAATGTTTTTATTAATTCAAAAGAATATTTATCAATTTCATTTAATGAAAATTCAATAAATTTTTTATTTTCTTTTTTAAATAAATTATTTTTTGAATATTCATATAAAACATTTTTAAATTGATTAAGATTTTCTTCTTTTAATTCAAATCCACCAGCAAACTCATGTCCGCCATAATTTATTAATAATGAAGAATTTTCTTTTAAAAAGTCAACGATGTTAAAACCATTCCTACTTCTAGCACTGCCTTTTAAGTTTCCTTTTTTTGTTTTTATTAAAATGAAACTTGGTTTATTATATTTTTCTAAAAATCTATTTGCTAAAAGACCAATGACTCCTTCATTAATATCAAAAATTTCTAAAATATATGGCAAAGAATCATCTATTTCTATTTTGTTGTTAATTTCAAAATTATTAACAATTTCTTTTCTTTGATCGTTTATAATGTTTATAAAATTTAAATAAATATTAATGTTTTTTGATTTATCTATAAGAAAATATCTAACGATATTAAATAAAGAATTATCTTCAACAATTCTTCCGATTGAATTTACTTTTGGTATTAATAAAGAAGATATATCATCTTCGTTAATATTTTTAAATTTATCTATTAATAGACATATTTCTTTATATTTATGATTATTAATAGCTTCAATTCCTTTTTTTACAAGTGTATGATTCAAAAAATTATTTAAAGGCATTAAATCTGAAATAATTGAAATCGAACCTAAAGTTAATAAATATTCATCAACCGTATTATTTAAATAAATATATGAAAATAAAAATGATAATCCACCAGCTGAAATATTATGCTTAATTTCTTTAATATATTTCCAATGAATTAAAGCATTTGGTTTTGCTTCTTTTTCTTTTATTATTTCGTGATGATCAATAATAATTACTTTCGCATTATTTTTAATAATATATTCAACATTTTCTTTTAAGGTTATTCCATTATCAACCAAAATAAAAAGTTTGTAATTTAAAGATAAAAATAAATCAATTTTTTCTTTTGTTATTCCATAACCATCTTTTTCTCTAAACGGAATATAAAAACCACAAGAATAATCGTCTTCTTTTTTAATTAAATTATAAATTAATGCAGTAGACATTATCCCATCACAATCATAATCACCATAAATTATTATTTTTTCATTATTTTTAATTGCTTCTTTTATTAAATTTTTAGCCGCAAAAAAAGAATCATAACAATTCAAAAAAGAAAGAAAAGAATAATCGTTAACATTTTTTATCTTTTCATATTCTTCTTTTGTTAATGAATAGTATGTTAATAATCTATCTAATAAATTTTCCATAATTTAATTTTAAAAGTGGGCTAATTTTAGCCCACTTAAGTTTTATTAGTCGTTAATTCCAACAAAGATAGCTTCTTCTGGGCCATCGTCATGCTTTTTATTTTGTTTGGATGGATTTTTCTTTCTTCTATTTTCAATTGATGAAGAAATCTTTGTTTTAATCTTGTTAAATAATGAAGCAAAGAAGAATTCAATTGGTAAAAGCAAGAAACGAGTGAAGACAACAAATAATACCATTCCAAGCAAAATAAGAATTAATAAATATTGATTGATTCCACTTGCAAAGAATAAAGAGATAACAATAAAGGATGAAATTAAGGTTAAATTAATAATATTTGGATAATATGAATTAAATCTATATTCAAATTCCTCTCTTCTTAAAGCTAAATTATTCGCAAGATCTTTTCTTTTTTCACGATATAATTCTTTTTCTTTATTGAAATATGTAATAACAATTAAATATCCAAGTAAAGTTAAAAGTAATCCACCTAAAGTAATAATTGAAGCGAATGGGCCATTAACTAATGAGAATATACCAATCGTTATTGTTAATGTTCCCCCAACTAAAATAATTGATGTTAAAGTCTTTGAAATATTAAATCTAAATAGTAAATATACACTACTAACAGCTATACCGATTAAAGAATAAATAAGGACATAATAATTATTAGCATCGTTATTAACATCATAAACTTCGTTTAAAGTAATGCTTGGAGAACCTAAAACAGGTCTAAGAGAAATATCTAAAGCTTCTTCGATTCTCATTTCACTAATATTGCCATCATTATCAAAAACAAAAATCATATCTTCAGCAGTAAATGGTTGATAAAAAAAAAAAACAAAATAGTATTCTTTATTAGTAACGTTATTAACTAAATAAGAATAATTATATGTTTCCATATTAACTTCATTAAACATTAAAGTATCATTATCTTCATAAAATTTTGTTAAGAATACATTTTCAATGTTCTCTTTATATCTTTCAATGTCACGAGAATCATCACTAGAAACATTTTTTCTATCAATTCTTATTACGACTTCACTATTTTCTTGAGTCGAAAGAGAATTATAAATATTTCCTCTAACAATACTAAATGTTGTTAAACCAATAATTGAAGCAACTAAAAGGATTGAAGAGACAATTCCGATTGTAAAATTTGTTTTTTTATTATCTCTTTTTTTGAATTGATCAAAATAAGTTGGTTTTTCATCCATTGAAAGATTTGGTACTTTCTTTTTATCGATACTAATCAAACTTAATTTATTAGCAACTGTAGATGAATTATAAATTAACCATGAAATAGCTCTTAAAAGAATTCCGTTTAAAATTATATTTAAAATTGATCCAACAACGAATAAAGAACCAAAAGAAATTAAAATAGAATTAGGAATTAAGTAAGCTGTAATACCTAAAATTAAAGTGACAATTGAAAAATCGATTTGAGTAGTTAAGCTCTTTTTATTGCCGTCAATATAAGCTTTTTTAATATTTTTTCCTAAATAAATTTCATCTTTAATTTTCTTAAAATAAATTCCACTTGAGAAAATTGAAAGAATTATTAAACTTACTAATCCGATTAATGCGCCAGTATTAAATTCACTTCCAAATGTATTAAATAATCCAATTGAAATAATTAGCATTGCAAATGCATTTAAAATAGCACTTATTCCGTTTAATCCATAATTTAATATAAGGAATAAAGATACGACAACTATCGCAATTAAAGAAGCGATAAATAAACCATTTGACCAGTTGATTTCGTTCATATAAACAAGGAAATCAACAAATGGAGAAACGGTTGTTGTATATGCATTATCACCATTTACATTTAATAAAGAAATATTAAAATCATAAGAATTTGAATTAAATTTATTTAACCAAATATTTGCCTTTTTATAAGCTAATACACGGTCTTCTTCTGTTGCTCCATAATAAGATGAATCATCGCTTGAATTAAGATTATAACCGCCAAAATAAATTTCATTATAAACAGCATTTTCTTGATCTTCATCGCTTAAAGAAGAATCATAATCCCAAAAGAATGATGCAGGATTTGTTGTATCAAAAGAGAATAAAATATGTTCTTTAATTTGTGAAGCGGTAACGAATTCATTACCACTATTTTCTAATAATGTTTCAATTGTTAAGCCATCAACCCAATTATTTAAAATAAAAATTAAATTTTCATTAGCAGTTGATTCTTCTTCTGTTTCGCCTTCTTCAGTAGAATTGTCATTTTCAGAATCATCTTCTTCTACTTCAGCATCTCTTGCAGCAACAAAAACGGTTTTAAATTGTTCAGGGTCAGAAAGAGAAACGACAACATAAGGATAATTATCACGATATTCAATTCTTGCAGAACCGCTTTCAAAAAAATTAGCTTCACCACTTAAAGAATCTATTTCGTTTGGAGTTTGTCCAGCAGTAGGGTCTCCTGTATAAGTAGAAGCCATGAAACTCCATGAAAAATTTAAATATGATGAAATATCATCATATAAAGCGACATCAGTTTTAAAAGTAACTTTTATTGTGTCAAGTCCACTTGTTTCAAGTCGATAATCGCTTATATCGGCATTATCTAACCTTACTTTAAACTCGTTAACAGCATCATCTAAACGACTTTGCTTATCTTGATCAGAAATATTTCCATCATCTGTTGTTCCGCCATTAGAAATATCATATGTCTTTTCGCTAATTTTATAGACATATGTTCTCATTGATTCATAATCTCCTGTTCCGTTAACATGGATTAATGAAGGGACTAAACCAACAAGTAGAGCAAGTAGCATTGATAATACAACGCCTATATATCCAACTATTCTTTTCATATATTACAAATCCTCAGACTTTATAAATATTTATATTTATAAACAATCGTTAAATATTATATATAAAAACTGTCTTAAAGACAATGAATAAAAAGGGGCTAACTATTCTAAATTTTAGAATTTTAAAAACTATTCATATTAAATATTAACTAAAAATATACTAAAAGTATACTTATAAATAACTATTTTAAATTTAAAGTTATTTATAATATTGTTTTATTAATTATTTGTTTATAAACATCTTCTCCAAGTTTAGTTAATTTTCTGCCTTGTTTAGTTCTTTCTATTATTCCTTGATTTACTAAAAATGGTTCGTTTATATTTTTTAAATTATTACTATCTTCATTTAATATCGATGCAATAGCTTCTAGTGAAACAGGCCTATTAAATTTTTCTTTTAAAACTTTAATTATTTCAATATCTTCATCATTTAAACCATATTTATTAATTTTCAAGAATTTAAATGCTTTTAATATTTCTTTCTTATCAAATTTATCAATCTTTTTATAAATTTTATAATCATATAATCTTTTTAATAAATTAATCAAATTCCTTGGAGTTTCTCTGCTTCTTAAAGCAATCTCTAACATACTTTCCTCATCTAATTCTAAAATAAGAATTTTTTCTAATTCTTTAATAATTTCAATCAATTCTTCATCTGTATAAAATCTGAATTTGAAAATAATCGAAAATCTATCTAAAAGAGGATGAGATAAATTTCCAGCACTTGTTGTGGCACCTATTAAAGTAAAAGGTGGTAAAGATAAAGTTAATGCTTTAACATTTTCATCATTTTTATAAGTAACATAAATTTTAAAATCTTCCATCGCATTATATAAAATTTCCATTAATTCTTTTTTTAAACGGTGAATTTCGTCAATAAATAAGATATCTCCCGCATTTAATTGACCTAAAATAGAAATTAAATCGATACTTTTTTCTAAGGTTGAGGCTGTGATAGTTACAATATTTACTTTCATTTCATTTGAAATAATATAAGCTAATGAAGTCTTACCTAAACCGGGTGGGCCATAAAAAAGTATATGATCCAGAACAGTTTTTCTATTTTTAGCACTAAAGATATATGCTTTTAATTGTTTTATTATTTCTTTTTGTCCAAAAAATGAAGATAAGCTTTTAGGACGGAATGCATTATCGAGCTTTAACATTTTTTATGCCTCTTATAACTTCTTCAAGAGCTTCTTCATCACTAAGACCATCATTTAATTTATTAATTGAATCATTTATATCTTTTAAAGGGTAACCAAGTGACTTTAAAGCAAAATAAACATTAGAATAGCGAAATATATTATCTTCATTTTTATCAATTACATCTGCTAATTTTAAAACAATTGATTCAGCAAAAACTCCTGCCCCCTTAATTTTTCTTAAATCAGAAACTTTTTTATTTTTAATTAAAAAAATCAGTTCTTCAGTATTTGTATTTGACAAAATTTGAATTGCTTTTTTAGGTCCGATTCCATTTACTTCAATCAATTTTAAAAATAAATCTAATTCTCTATACCTTTTAAATCCATATAGAAAAATTTTATCTTCTTTAAAAGAATCATAAATATAAATACGAATTTTTTCATTTAAAGCAAATTTTTCATTTTGTTTTACAAAAATCTCAAAACCGATTTCGTTAACTTCTAAAATTATTTTATTAAATTTTATATCTTTTACAGTTCCAAAAAAGTACGAAAACATATTTTTACTTTTTTAGATGAATAAATTATTCAAAATATTCGAATTCAAAATCTTTTAATTTAACAATATCTCCATCTTTTGCGCCCATTTCTTTTAATTTGGCATCGATTCCAACTTTATTTAAATAAGTAATAAGACGCATCATGCCTTCATCCGTTGAAATATTAATTAAATCATAAGTTCTTTCAACTCTTTCGCCTTTAATAACAAACAAGTGTTCTTTTTCTTTAACGATTTCAAAAATTTCTTCACTCTCATCAAGATTAATAATAATTTCTTTATCTTCTTCTTTATAAACAGGGAAAATTGGAGCATCTTTAAGTAAATCTTTACATTTATAAAGAACTTCTTTAATGCCATCATTTGTTAAACAAGAAATAGGATAAACATCTTTTTTAATTTTATTTTTAAATTCATTTAATTTTTCATTTGCACCTTCTTCATCCATTTTAGAAGCTACTATAATTTCTCTTCTGTCGATTAAATTCATCCCATATTCTTCTAATTCTTTTCTAATAGTTAAATAATCAGAATATGGATCTTCATGACTCATATCGACCATATGAATTAAAACCCTTGTTCTTTCGATATGGCGCAAAAAAGCTAAGCCTAATCCTTTTCCTAAATGCGCACCTTCAATTAATCCAGGCATATCTGCTAAAACAAATGAAGAACCATCATCTAAATAAGTTACTCCTAAATTTGGAACAATTGTTGTAAAAGGATAATCTCCTATCTCGGCTTTTGAATTTGAAACGCAACTAATAAAGGTAGATTTTCCTACACTTGGTAGTCCTATAATCCCAACATCTGCTAAAAGTTTAAGTTCTAAAATTAATCTTTTATTTTCTCCAGGTAATCCATTTTCAGCAATTTTAGGAGCTTTATTCCTTGCATTTTTAAAACACGCATTACCTCTTCCACCTCTACCGCCTTTAGCAATTAAATAAGTCTGACCTTCTTTAGTCAAATCACAAATAAATGAGTGATTTTCTTCTAAATAAACGACTGTCCCAATTGGTAGATCAATATAAATATCTTTTGCATCTTTTCCATATTGAAGTTTATTACCACCATTCTCACCATTTTCAGCAATAAAAACTTTACTATGGCGAAAATTTACCAAGGTGGTTGTCGATGAAGAACATCTTAAATAAATTGAGCCGCCTCTTCCTCCATTACCACCACTAGGTCCACCTAATGGACGATTTTTTTCATGCAAAAAAGTAAGGGCTCCATCGCCACCTTTTCCACTTCTAACTTCAATAATCGTTCTATCAATAAACATATTTATATTTCCTTAAAATTTAAAAAATAAAAACCACCTGCAAAACAGGTGGTTAATTAATTTATTAAGCAGCTTCGTAAACAGAGACACGTTTTCTATTTTTGCCGACTCTCTCGTATCTAACAATACCAGCTTTTGTAGCAAAAATTGTATCATCTCCACCCTTTTTAGTATTAATACCAGGGTAGATTTTTGTTCCGCGTTGTCTATAAATAATTGCACCTGCTTTACAGAATTGTCCATCTCCTCTTTTAGCACCAAGTCTTCTACCAGCACTATCTCTTCCGTTTTTTGTTGAACCAACACCTTTATGGGAAGCGAAGAGTTGTAAATCAAGTTTAAATCTTAATTCCATAAATACTTCCATCCTTTCATTACTTTTTAGTAATTTTAACGTAATCTTTATAACTATCTTCGATAGTTCTTAATTGAATAAGTATTGTTTTAAATACAAGGTAATCATCGTATGATTGTTCGCTTTTATTTAAAGCAATTTCTAAATAACCTTTATTTTTACTTATTTGATAATCATCGATATTTTTTAAAGCATTTAATCCACCAATTAATATAGCAGAGACAGCACTACAGACAATATCTTTGCCTTTTTCATCATAATTAGCATGGCCTTCGCTTTTTAAATAAATAATTCGATCGTTATTTTCTTTATAAGTAACTTTAATCATTATAAATTAATGCTTGTAATTGTTAAGCAAGTATATGGTTGTCTATGGCCCATACTTCTACGATAATTATTTTTTGCTTTATATTTAAAGACGTGAATTTTTTTGCCAAGACCTTGTTTTTCAACTTTTGCAACAACGTTTGCGCCTTCAACATATGGTGTACCTGTTCTAACAGTTTTATCAGCAACTAATAAAACTTTATCAAAAGTATATTCTTTTCCTGCTTCAACATCTAATTTTTCAACATAGATTTTTTGGCCGACTTCTACTTTTAATTGTTTTCCACCACTTAAAATTATAGCGTACATATGTTTCCTCCTTAGATTAAAAAAGTACTCGCTTTTAAGGTATTTATTTTTAAAAAATAAATTTAAGTAAAGAACCTTTTCAATGCGGTTGTAGCTAATAAAGAGTTACAACGTTAAGAATATATCATACTCGCTTAATAAAATCAACTAAAAATAACGTTAAAATTCGAAAAAATGTATAAATATTTATTAAAAATTTAATTTCTAATTCCAAGAAAATTGATATCCACCTGGTAATTTAATAACACCATCATTTGATGTGAATAATTTATAAGCAGCAACCGCAATAATTGAAACAATCATGATTGCAATAATCGCTGCTAAAGTTATCGCTTCACCAGGTTTGATATTTTCTAATTCTTCATCAGTTAGCATAACTTTATTCATCTAAAAAACCTCCCTTCATATAACAAGAATGTTACGAAGAGAGATTTTTTACAAAAAAGTTTAAATATTTTTAATTTTTTCTTCTAAAATTTCTTTTTGCTCTTTATATTTTTGATATTTTTCTTTTTCTTCATCTACTTTTTCTTTTTTAGCTTTAGATAAGAATTTTTCATTATTTAATAAATTTTCACTTCTTAATATCTCTTTATTAATATTTCCGAGTTGCTCATTTAATTTTTTAAGCTTTTCATCTTTTGAAATGTCATCATCAATATAAATAATTCCATCATTTATAACTAAAGAAGTTAAATTAGCTTCTTCTTTATCTATAAGTTCAATTTTACTAGCAAAAGTAAATCTTTCGATATAAGAAATCAAATTTATGATATTTTTATTTGTTTTAAGTTTCAAAGAAACTTTTTGATTTGGAGCTAAAGAATTATCAACTTTGTAAGCTCTTATTTTTTCAATAACATTTTTTATAAATAAAACATTTGACTCATCAAAATATAAATTTTCTATAGATTCAGGATAAGTTTCTAACATTATTGAATCTTTATGTTCATTTAAAGATAAATAAATTTCTTCGCTAATAAATGGAGCGAATGGATAGATCATTAAAACGATAGATTTTAAAGATTTAGTTAAAGAATAATAGATAGATTCTTTATCTGTCGATTCATTCGATAGTGAAACCTTACACATTTCTAAATAAAAATTGCAGAAATCATCATAAACAAATGAATGTAAAATTTGACAAGCAATTCCAAATTCATATTTTTCCATTGCATTTGTAACTTTTTTAATTGTTTCATTTAATCGATAAATAATAAATTTATCCATTTCATTTAAAGAAGAAAAATCTATTTCATTAAATTTATATTCAGAAGGAATATTCATCAAAGCAAATCTAGCGCTATTCCATATTTTATTTAAATAAGCATTAGCAGCTTGAACTTTCTCTTCGCTATAACGCATATCAAGTCCTGGAGCGGCAGTCGTTGCTAAAAAATATCTAAGAGAATCAGTTCCATATTTCTCAATAACTTGAACAGGATCGACGCCATTACCTAATGATTTAGACATTTTTCTTCCTAAAGAATCTCTAACAAGTCCGTGTATAACAACATCTTTAAAAGGAATATTGTTAGTAAAATGAAGTGATTGGAAAATCATTCTTGAAACCCAGAAAAAAATAATATCATAGCCAGTTACTAAACATGAGGTAGGAAAATATCTTTTAAAATCCTCTGTTTCTTTAGGCCATCCTAAAGTTGCAAAAGGCCATAAAGCGCTTGAAAACCATGTATCTAAAACGTCTTCATCTTGATAATAATTTTCACCAGGCGAAGTTTTTGAAACAACCATCTCATCACTTTCTTT
>CALVMY010000015.1 GCA_944349405.1 uncultured Bacilli bacterium
AGGACTAGTCAGTTATTTATGTCGTTGGCCAAATCCTCAAACTTTAGAATCAGGAAATATGGATGGAGCAATTTTAGAGACTTATGTTGTTAGTGAAATAGTTAAAAGTTATTTTAATAATGGAAAACCAGTTAATAATTTATATTATTATCGAGATATAGATAAAAAAGAGATTGATCTTTTAATTGTCAGTGCCGATTCAATTTATCCTATTGAAATTAAAAAGAATAAAGAACCAACTAATGCAGATAAAAATTTTTCAGTTTTAAATAAATTCAAATTAAATCTTAAGCCTGGTTTAGTTATTTGTATGAGTGAAGAGATTGTTCCGCTTAATAGAAATTGTTATTTGATTCCTATTTCTCTTTTATAAGATAAAAAATGATTCCAAATTTTTACTTTACCACCTTATTAATTGTTTGTAGTTATATGTTTAATTATATTGCTTCAATTTATTTTAAAGTAAAAGTTAATACTAACCTAAATTTTAAGTAAAGTTATTTTAAAAAAGATTTTATAGAGGAAAATTTTTAGTTATTCAGATTAATTTTTATATCTTTAAAATAAATTATTTATTAAAAAAAAGGAAAAAATTTATAGTCCTAACATTCTTGAATAATGAGGGGAATTTATGTATAGAAACATAACTTTTTCTTAAGGCCCTCTACCTCTTGTTCGCTTTTTATTTTGAGTAGCTATTTTTTGAGATTGCGACGACGAAAGTTAAAAAAAGATGGGGATATACTTTTACCATTAGGTTAAAAGTCAATGCCCTCATCTTCGGATTCGAAATTATTATAACGAAAAAAATCTAAAGCAACAAGAGGCACGGCCTCCTTTCCCCTCTTGATTGTTTAATACCTTAATTGAAAAATATTAGCAATATTTTTATTTATTATTAAATTCTTCTTTTATAATATCGCTTACTAAAGATATAAGAGAAGAAGTATCAATATCAACTATATTGGCATAGATTTTATCATCTATAAATAAGTTGGCGATATTAAAATTTGAGACATATAGATAATAATCTTTATTAGAATATGTAAAAATTAAACTAATTGTAGGATCAACTCTAGATTCTGTTTCAATAAAAGGAGTATCAACAAAATAAGAATAGATTTCTTCTTTTCTTTTGTCGGTTTTTTCAAGCGTTACTAAATAATAAAATCCTGAATAATGTAAAGTCATACTATCTACTTCTTGAGGCAAATAGTAATAATCTTCATTTAAAGGAGAAGAAGAATTACATGAAGAAAGAACAAATAAACTTAATATCGGTAAAATAATTCTTTTCCTTAATTTCATAAATTTTCTCCAAATATATCGTTTTCTAAAAGAGAATAATAATCCTCAGTAGAAAGATAAATTTTCCCATCTTTATAGATAGATTGATTGTTAACATAATTTGTTTTTGTTTGTGAAGTCACATTTTCTTTGTATGCGCAATATATACATTTAAAAGAATCATTGTTATGAATTAAACTATGCGGCTGATATAAAAAGTCTCCGCAATTACAAATAGCGAGGTGTTGGGTTTCGCTTTGTTTTAAAAAAGATGAATTGTATACATGGTTATGGTTTTCAGAATTTAGTCTCAAATAAACGTAAAAATCAAAAAAGTCGTTAAAAATTGGTCCATATTCACAATAATTTCCAACGTGTTGCATTAGTGGGCCTTCATCCCGTTTTGACGCAACAATTATTTTAGCTAAATCAGCATTTCCAGTTTCAATCGGATATGACATTCTTGAAACAATAATACCAGCATGACAAAAGCCGATATCTTGGCTGTAATAAACTATTCGATCGCCAATATAACCGTTTCCTGCTATATAACTGGCATCATTCCGATAATTATCAACGCCATCTAACAGCCAATATTTATTCTCGGTTGTTTCATTATAAAAAGCATAGGAAAAACAGTTGTAAGCAGGTGTACTATCACCAATAATATTTGCTTGTGGGTATCTTGATTTATATTCGTAATTTAATCCGCCAATAACTGTTTCAGGGACATATTCTGTATATCTAGCTAGAACCTGGGAGCCATTAGGGGTATAAATGTATACTGTTGTTCTAGGAATAATCAAACTAAATATAATCGGTAAAACACTACTTAATTGCATAAAACCTCCATTTATTTCTTGTTGAGAAATTCGACAATTTCTTCATAATTTATTTTTTCTTCAGATAAATAATTATAAACACCTAGATAGGTAGTTTTTAAAAAACATATACGATTGAAATTAGCAATATAAATTGTTAAAGGAGCATTGTTTTCAAATTCGTCGGTTTCATCATAATAAAATTCAAGAGTTAAGCCATATCTAAAAATAGTCTCGGTTTTATTGAAAGTTAAATCTTCTAAGAATTTGTTATAAAATTCGTTCATTTTAGAATCGTTTATAGATATAAAATCAGCATTTTGATCAAATTTATAAGTAATTTTTAAAGGAGTAGGCAAAGAAACTTTATCTTTTCCTAAATCAAAAGCATATCTTGATTGGCAGGAAGAAAATAAAATTATTAATGGCAAAAGTATGATTTTTTTAAAAAGAGTTTTCATATTTTTATAATAATATAAGAATTTTTTAAAAAAAACTTTTTTTCAATATTAAATAAATTTTTATGCCAATTCTGTCTTAATTTAAATTTTTTATAGATCTAAACTATCTTCGTTCAATAAAAAATCATAAAGATTTAAATATAAATAACCTTTTTCATCTTTAGAGGTTATATAGCCATTTTTAACAATGACAACTTTTTTATTCGAATCTTTTAATAAATTGAAAGGTCGAATTTCTTGATCTCTTTTTCCTTCGTTGTTAATTTCATAGGTGCTTTGAATATAGTAAGTTTTATTATTTTTTCTAGCGATAAAATCAATTTCTAGCTCTTTACGATAACTCTTTTGATTTTTGTCTTTGCCATTATAAATTAAAGATCCTAAGTTAATTTCATATCCTCTTTTAATAAGTTCGTTAAAAATTAAATTTTCCATTAAATGAGTTTCTTCTAAATTATTAAAAGATAAGATTGCATTTTTTATTCCTAAATCGTTATAAAAATATTTTTTTACCGAATTAATTATTTTTTTGCCCTTTAAATTATCTTTTTCAACTTCATCAATTAAAAATGAATCTTTTAGATATTCAAGATAATTATTTAGAGTATAAGTAGTAATTTTTTCTTTTTTAATCGAGTTAAAAGAATTAGAAAGTTTTAAAGCTGAAAATTTTGACCCGATTGAAGAAGCTAAAAATGATATTAACTCTTTAAATTCCTCTTTATGTTTAATTCTATATCTTTCATTTAAATCTTTTATATAAGTTTCTTTTAAAACGCTTAATAAATATTCTTTTTTTTCTATTTCATTATTAAAATCAATAAGTTTAGGCAACCCACCATATTTAATATAGTTTATATAGGCTTTATCAATATTTTGTTTAGTTAATTCAAAATACTCTTTAAAGCTTAATGGATAAATTTTAATTTCAACTCCTCGATCATTAAATTCACTAACAATATCTTTAGAAAGAAATTTAGCATTTGACCCACTTACATAAACATTTAAATTTTTAATATGATAAAAACCTAAAAGAAGATGAGTAAAATCATCAACAAATTGTATTTCGTCAAGTAATAAAAAATAAGTTGAAGTATCTTTTATATTTTCTATGACATATTTATATAAATTATCTGGATTTAAAAACTCTTTATTTTTATAATCATCGAGTGCAATTCGAATTATATGATCTTGATATACACCGCTTTTGATTAAATAATTATAAAAAAGTTCGTTTAAAAGAACTGATTTACCCGCTCTTCTTAAACCAGTGACAATTTTAATTCGATTATCGTTAATTTTAGATATTAACTTATTTAAATAATTCTCTCTTTCGAAAAACATAATTTTTAAAATTTTTGCGTATATACGCATTTTTTATAAAAATATTATAATGAATTAATAAATTTTATTCAAAGATTTTTAAAATTTTTGCGTATATACGCAATTATTTTAAAAATTAAAATATGAATAGAATTATTAAATAGATGTAATTTTAAGAAAAACATTAATGAGAATGATATAATTCTTAATTGATGGAAAATAATTTAAAAGATAAATATTTTAAAAAAATTAATTGTTATAAAAAAAGAGTTGAAAAAAGAAATAACATTGTTTTTATTATTGAAATTAGTTTATTGCTAATTTCAATAATTTTACTTATCCTTAATTCAACTATTAAACTACCTTCTTTATTTAATAATATTTTTCTTTATATAGGATTAACTTTATTAGGAATAGCAATTATTTTATTAATAGTCTTTAAATTTTTAGATATTGGATCAATAGAAGTAAGTAAATGTGAAGGATATATTGAAGAATTAGCTTTAAAAGAAATATATGATAATAATTTTTTAATTATGAATTCTAAATTTAATAAAGAACTTTTAGAAAATAATCCTTACTTTTTAAAAGCAAGTCATTATTATTTTTCTAAATCTTATTTAGTTAAATTAAATAATATTGATAATAAAATTTATTTTACTGAATTTGATGCTAGATATATTTATAAAGATAAAAATGGTATTGATATTTATAATTCTTTAAAAGGGAAATTAGCTATATTAGATTATAAAAAGAATGATAAATCTTCTTCTTATCTTTATGTTAAAACAAAAAAAGCTTCTAATTTTGTTTTAATAGATAATATTGATAATAATCATAATATTTTAACTGAATCAAATGAATTTAATGACTTATTTGACATTTTTAGTAATGATGATTTATTTTCGTATAAAATTTTAACTCCTAAAACAATAATTAATCTTATTAATCTATATAAAAATGTTTTAAAAATAGAAAAAAGTAATGAATTATTTACCTCTTTTTCTTTATTTTTTATAAAAGGTAAAGTATATATTTATCTTCCATATAATCTTTTCAATTTAATATTTTCTTTAAAAGAAGGTATTAATGATGAAATATACTTAAAATTTAAAAGATTATATGAATTACCTTTAGAATTTTATAATTCTTTAAACATTAAAAATTTAAGTTAAGTTTATTTTTTATTTAAAAAATTATTTTTATATTAGTAATTTCTTATAAGTAATTAATTTTAATAATTGAGATGTTATGATTATTAAAATTAGGAGTTTTATTTATGGCATATAAACTTAGTGATAATAGTATAAAAGTATTAAAAGAATTATATAAAGGTCAAGAATATAAAAAAATAACCTCAAAAGAAGAGGTAGAGGAATTACTTTTTGGCTTATCTTTTATAATGATGGGTGGAAAAATAGCTAAAAACGGTGATGATTTAAATGCTAAAGAATTTTTAGAAAATCTAAAAGAATGTGGAGAAGAAATAAAAAATAATTTAGATGATTTAGATTTAGAATATTTAAATAATGAGTTAAGCTAATAAAATTAAATATATTTATAAATAGGGTGGAAATAAAAATATGATTATAATCAAAAATGCTTGCTTACGGACAATGGCCGATATTAATAATCAAAATGGCAGCATTGCAATTGAAGGTAAAAAAATTGTTGAAGTAAGTTTAGAAGATTTAACAAATAAATATCCTGCTTCTACTGTTATAGATGCTAAAAATTTATTTACAATGCCAGGAATTGTTGATCCGCATTGTCATGTTGGAATGATGGAGCAAATTTATGGTTGGCCAACTTCTGATGGAAATGAAATTACTAATCCAATCACCCCTGAATTAAAAGGTATTGAAAGTATTAAACCACAGGATGAAAGTTTTAAAGAAGCATTAGAAAACGGAGTAACAACTGTTTGTACTGGTCCAGGAAGCGCAAATATAATTGGCGGAACTTTTTGTGTTTTAAAAACAAAAGGAAAAACAATTTTTGATATGGTTATAAAAGAAGAATTGGCTATGAAAATGGCTTTAGGAGAAAATCCTAAAAGATGTTATAAAGAAAAAGGCCCTTCAACCCGTATGGCTAATGCGGCAATTTTAAGAAATGCCTTAAAAGAAGCTAAACTTTATAAAGAAAACTGCGAACAATATGAGAAAAATTTAAAAGAAGGAAAAGAGACACCTAAACCTCCTTATAATCAAAAATGGGAAAGTCTAAAACGTGTTTTTGAAGGTCTGCCAGTAAAAATTCATGCTCATCAAGCTGATGATATTGTTACGGCCGTAAAAATTGCTGAAGAATTTAACTTAAATTATACGATTGAACATGCTACCGAAGGATATTTGATTCCTGAATTTTTAAAAGAGCATCACACTAGATGTATTTTAGGACCAACATTAGGAAATAAATCTAAATATGAATTAAAAGCTAAATCTTTTATTTCAGCTAAAGTTTTATATGAAAATAATATTCAGTTTGCCTTTATGAGTGACCACCCAGTTATAACTTTAGATACAACTTTAGCTCAAAGTGGATTATTTGTTAAAGCTGGTCTACCTTATTTAGAGGCTTTAAAAGCTAATACAATTTATGCCGCTAAAATTATTGGAATTGATGATATAGTCGGTTCTATAGAAAAAAATAAAGATGCCGATATAGTAATTTATTCTAAAGACCCATTAAGTTATGATTCACATGTTTTATTTGTAATGTTAAATGGAAATATTGAAGTTAATAAATTATAAAAATAAATAATAAGAAAAGGTGCGAAAAACCAATAAAAATCGCACCTTTTTCTTTAACCCTACAAAAATATTATGAAAATAGATAGAAAGGAGGTTTTTAGATAAGATTTTTTATATGCTTCTTAGTTATTTTAAATGAATAATTCAACAATAAACTAAAAGGAGGACTAACTAAAAATGATTTTATCTAAATATGTAGGATTTTTTTAGCCTATTTATTTATTATAGGCGCTATATAAATATTATAAAATCTATTTATATTTTTTTAAAGTAGCAAATATAATTTTTTTTCGATATTTATCGAAAAAATCAATAGGTTGTTAAAACGATATAAAATGTATTTAAAATAATAAATTTAATATTAAGAAACAATTAAATTTTTTAATAAATGTTAAATTAATAGTATAATATTTACATATTTTTATTTTTAAATTTATTACTTTTTATTTTATAGATATGGAAAAAATAAATTTTGGGGAATATATCAAAGAAAGAAGAAAGGAGTTAAATCTTTCCCAGCAAGATTTAGCTAAAGTTTTATCTTGCTCTTATCAAGCAATTTCAAAATATGAAAATAATAATGTAAATATCGATGTATCGACGATTTATAAATTATGTAAAGTTTTGAATGTTGATTTACTTTCCTTTTTTAAAAAAGAGAATTCTAAAAATAATGAACTTTGTGATTATTTAGTTTTTGATAATGAAAAATTTGCTACTCGTCTTACATTTTTAAGAGAAAAAAGAATGATCGCTCAAAAAGAATTAGCTAAAAATACTAATATTTCTTCTTCGAGATTATCAAAAATCGAAAAAGGCATTGCTAATATAAAGGTTGAAGAATTTTTAAATTTAGCATCATTTTTTAATATATCTATCGAATCTTTTTATTTTTCAATTGAACAAAAAGAATTAGATGAATTACTTTTGTCTTATAAACAAGAAGATGAGATTAGTGATAACACTAATTTGTTAGTCGATAATTTAAATAATAGTAAAAATAACTCTAATCTTGATAAAAATAATCAAGATAATGACAAATTTAATATTAAGAATTTATTTAAAAAACAATTTATTTTTATTCCTTTATCTACTTTATTAGTTGTTTCTTTAGCTTTAATTATTGCTTTACCTCTCACTTTATCTTCTAATAGTGAAGATTTATCAAATTATGATTATTCTAAAGACTTTAGTTATCATGAAGATAGCAATGGAATCGTAATTGATGGGTATATCGGAGAAATTAAAGGAGAAATAAGAGTCCCTTCTTTAATTAACAATAAAAAAGTATATAAAATTGCTACTAATGCTTTTGATAAAGGAGACTTATTTAAAAAAGTTATTATTGAAGAAGGAATCGAAGAAATTGAAGAGTGTGCTTTTAATTTTGTTTCCTCTTTAGAAGAAATATATCTTCCTTCATCTTTAAAAACAATCGGAGGGAACGCCTTTTTTATTACATATAATTTAGAAAATATTTATTTAGATGAAAATAACCCTTATTTTTCTTTAGATGAACACTCTAATTTATATTCTTTTGATAAAAAGGAATTGTATCGAGTTATACCTAAAAATATTAATAATAATGAGTTTAATGTTATTGAAGGAGTAGAAGTAATTAAAAGCGGAGCTTTTGATTCGAATTATAATTTAACAAAGATTACTTTTCCTTCCTCTTTAAAAAAGATTGAAACTAACGCATTTCTTGATTGTTCTCAATTAAGCGAAGTTATATTAAATGAAGGTTTAACTACTTTAGAAAATGCCGCATTTACTGGATTAAATAGAATATTAGAGTATGTTTATTTGCCTTCCTCTTTATCTAATATGGATGGAAATCCATTTATTAATGCCCCTCTTTTAAATGATATTGATTTAAGTGTTACAAATCCTTATTTTGAAAAAATTGACAATATTATTTATTCTGAAGATTTAACAACTCTTTGTGCTTGTCCTTCTTACTTAGAAAAATCTAAATTAAAAATAGAAGAAGGTGTTAATAGCATCCTTCCTTATGCTTTTAATAATTTAGTTCAGGTCGATGAAATTATTTTGCCTTCCTCTTTAAATGATGTTGATTTATATGCTTTTAATAATAATTTTAATCTTTCATCAATCCTAATTAAAAATGGAGCCCAAAATTTTAAATCTTATTCAATATATGGGGCTCAAAATACTAATATTTTCTTAGAATATGATTCGATTCCTTCTTCATTTGAAAATAATTTTACTGACGGAAATGTTTTTTTAAATGGAGAATGGACTTATATAGACGATAAACCTTGTATCATTAAATAAAGAATAAGAGAATATATAGTTAGAATTTAACTATTTATGAAAAAAGAATTTTCTTTTGATGTTTTTGAAACTGATGGTCATATTAAAAACCCTTTAAGATATTATCGTCAAGCTAACGAATTATCTTTATTTTCGCTTGAAAAATTAGAAACTAAAGGAATAAGTGATGAAGAATATTTTTTAAATTCTTTAAATTATGAGATTGGTGAAACTTTAAAAATATTTTATTTTTATTTCGTAAATAATGAAGAAGATAATCCTTCGATAATTTTAATTGCCAGGAGACTTCTTGAACTTTACGCAATTTTAAAACTTTATAATGAGAAGTTATTTTTACCAATCAATTTCAGGCTTTTTAAACTTCAAGCCTTAAAAAAGATTGGTAAAAATGAAAAAGAAAAAATATCTAAACAACTTAATATTAAAATTGCTACTTTAGAAAATATGCTTTTAGATTTTACTCCGATCTATTTATTTGGAGTTGTTGATGATTATTCACGCTTTAGAAATATTATTTTAAAAGCTTTAGACAACGAAGGAGCGGATTATTACGATACTTTAGGGATTTTAATACATCAATCGTCTTTAAAATCTCTAGGATTAAATCCTAAATTTAAAGAAGGAATTTATTCTTTAGCTTTTGATTTATCAAAAGAATTTTATTATTTATTATCCCCTTTTAAAAAATTCCCTCATTATAAAGAAAATAATGATCAAAAATATTTATTAGTTAAAAAAAGAGTTGATGATTTTAATTATTCTTTAATAAATTTATATTATTCAGATATTATTTTTACATTTAAAGATACAAGATTAATTGATGAAATATTTACCTTTATTAGTTCTTCTTTGTTTATTTTTACTTCCTTTTTAAGTGAAGGTTACTATAAATATATTATTGATTATTTTAAAGTAATGTTTGAAAAGATTGCTTTATATGATTATTTAATAACTAATTATAAAGAAGATGAAGTAATTAATAATTTTAATACTTATTCTTTATTTTCTTATCTATCTTTAGCATATGCTTATACTTCTAAAAACGATAAGATATATGAGCAGTTTTATCATCTTAAAGATGAATTTTTAGAAGGATATAAAAATAAATATAAAAAGAGTAAAAATTATTTATATACTAAGATGATTTCTTCTCCTCAATACGCTATCTTTTTAAAAGATATTTCTTTTAAAGATAGCGTTATAAATTTATTAATTAAATATTTAAATAACGATAAAGAAAAAATAAATCATTATTTATCTATTTATAATGAAGGTGTTAATTTATCACACGCTTCAATCTTTTTAGCATTTATTGAAATAAAAAATAGTAAAGAAAAAATTAAAGAAGGATTCTCTATATTTAGTGAATTTGTTATTAATATCTTAAATTATTTTAATGATGATGAATCTTATTTTGTTAATCATTCTCTTTTAAAAGGTTCTTTAAAAGAGAATGATGAATTAACAAAATTAAGATTAAAAATAATATATTTAAGAAATGAGTATTTAGAATTAGTTAAGCTTATTAATGATTATATTAATAATTAATATAATCAATCGTTTATATTGACACTTATCTTGTAAATTTATCTTAAATATTAATAGATAACTTTAAAAATAATAATATTAATATTATAATTCTTATAGTTGTTTTAAAAACAAAAAAAGAAATTAAGTGCAAAGAATTATTCGAAATTATAAGAGCTAATTTTATTAGCGAGGTATATAAATATGACAAAAACAAAATATGTATTGAATGGATTAATGATTTTTTTTGGAATTCTTTTTTTAGTTGGGTTCCTTCTTCCTTTTTATAGGACCGATATTAGTGGTTCTTTAGGAAATACTTTAGTAAATGGAAGTTTAAGTGCTAGTGGAATCGCCTTTTTATTTGGTCTTCCTTCAATTAATAGTGGTTATTTTTTAGATAAATTTGATTCATCTAATCCTTTATATGTTAGACCTCAAATATTATTTTTAATAATTGCTATTTTAGGAGTTATCTTACTAATTCTTTCTATTATTTCAATCTCTTTAAAAGAAAAGAGTTCAGTTAGTTATCATCTTATTAATTTAACTAGTGGAATAGTTGGAATTACTTCGATGTTTTTACTTATTTTTTCTTTAAAAATATCGAATATTTCTTTAGCTAATTCACCTGAATTTGAAGGATATGAAAGCTTTGTTCAAGCTGAAGGATTATCATATGGGGCAATAATTTCTATTTTTGGTTTTGCTTTATATGGGCTTTTAGCTTTAGTTTTAACTTCCCTTTCTTTCTTTGGTTATCAAATCGCTAGAAAATTAGCTAAAAAGAAAGGTTATGCTGGTCCTTTAATTGAAGAAGAAAAGAAAGATGCTCTTCCTTATCATGCTTCAAAATTATTAGAAAATAAATTTATGGGAAAACTTCTTGGATTCTTTAAAAAAGATGATGAAGAAGGTTTTACTAGTGAAGATGAATCTAATAATTTAAATGAAAATAGTGATATAAAAGAAGAAATTAATACTTCTAATAATAAAAATAGAGAAAAATCATTGAGTGAAAAACTTGCTGATTTAGAAAAGTTACATAACGCTCATCAAATTAGTGATGCGGATTATAAAAAATTCCGTAAAGGAATTATTGATAAGCATTATAGTGATAAAAATAAGTAGGAGGTAAATAAATAGATTTATGAAAAAGAATAGATTATTAAAAATATTATTAGTTGCTCCATTATTTGTTTTTCCTATTTCGTTAGCATCTTGTGGTGTTTCAACTTCACAAGATGCTAATTCCCCTTTCGTGGATACAGTTTTTGAAACATATACTTGTAGATTTTTTGATGCGGATGGAAAAGAAATCTATAAAGTAGATGTTAAAGAACATGAAAACGTTACTTTTGAAGGTGAAAATCCTATTAAATCATCTTCAATTTATGAAGAATATAAATTTATTGGATGGGATGAAAGTTTAGATGATATAACCGAAGATAAAGATTTTCATCCAGTTTATGAATCTAGTGATCGTTATTATACAGTAACTTTTGTTGATGAAAACGGTGAAATTTTATATGAAACTGAAGTAAAAGCAGGAGAAGAAGCAGTTTATAAAGGAGCTACACCTACAAAACCATCTGATGATGATTATGATTATACTTTTAGCGGATGGCAAAGTGATGTTAGTGAAGTAACTGGAGATTTAACTGTTCTGCCTTCTTTTGATAAAACAATTAGAAAATATCAAGTAAGTTTTAAGGTCGATGGAAAAACTATTCATACTCAAATGGTTGAAAAAGGGAAAACTATCGATGAATATACTGGTCCTACACCTACTAAACCTTCCGAAGAAATCGGTAGTGGAATGTATCAAATCCGTTATACTTTTGAAAGATGGAATGTGAATCTTTCAACGACTGTTATTACTGGGCCACTTGATGTAGCAGCTATTTTTAAAGAAGAACAAACTCTCTCTGATAAATTTGAATTTGGTGATATTATCGGAGGAGGCGGAGGAAGCGGAAATGTAACTGGAGAAACTGGAGATGTTGATGCTGATAAGCCAGGTGAAGAAGGAAGCGGAGATGAAGATAAAATTAAATATGAAATGGTCTTTATTGGAAAAGATTCTTCTTTCGCGGGATATTATTTAGGTGTTGATGAATCTAGATATTATTATTTATTGCAATATAAAAATACTGTTCCAATTTCAAATAATGATGGAAGTGTTGAAAAAAATGTTGCCGTTGAATATTTAGTACCATTTGAATATCAAAAAATTAGTAATGCTAGAGGAACATGTCGATTTACTTTCCCTAATGGAGAAGGAGAAATTTTATTCTCATTTAATATGCTTGCATCTGAATTAAATGTTGTTCAAGCAACTAACATTTCTCGTTCAGTAAGTGGAGATGTTCAAAATTATTTAACTAATTGCCAAGCTAAATTAACTGAGGATATTATCCCTGAACATAATGTTCAATTAAGAGGATATTTATCTAGATTAGGTGATTTAATTCCACCTGGATTTAACCTTTATTTATAAGTATTTATATATAAATCTCATACACGGTATGAGATTTTTATAAATATTAATAACTTTTAATTAATTATGGATTAAATTTTGTATAAAATTAAAGAAGTTATGAATATTTATTAATTTTTATTAAAAAATTAATATATAAATACAAATTAATTAATTGATTAATAAATAAATAAACGAATTGGAGAAAAACAAATATGGCAAAAAAATATGTATTTAACAGTTTAATGATTATTGCTTCTATTATTGCTATAGGAGGGTTAGTATTTCCTTTTTATACATCATATATTTCTCAAATGTATGGTTCTTATCTTTTAGAAGGCTCAATTTCTATTAGTGGGTTAGCTTTTGCTTTTGGACTTGATGCTTATGGAACAGATTCTTTTTATAATTCAGTTATAAGAGTAATTAGAAAACCTTTATTAATGGTTATAGTAGTTTTATTAATCATTTTACTTATTGGTAATATTGCTTCGATTAGTATTAGAAAAAAATCATCGATTTTTTTCTTTATTTTTAATACTATTATTGGATTAACCTCCTTAACAAGTGGTTTCTTATGTGCTTTTTCTAATGAGATTATGAATGTTACTTTAAATGGAGAGATTGGTTTAGTAAATGGAGGAATATTAATTGGAGGATTAGTTTCTGAAGGAATTGGATATGGGGCAATAATTAGTGCTGCTAGTTTATTTGTTTTAGGTATTTTAGCTCTTTCTTTAGCTTTTTTTGCAATTTATGATTATAAAAATGAAGAGAATAATTTATATTCTTCTGATTCTTCTTATCCTCGTTATGCTGGAAATATCGATTATACAAAAGATCCTTATTTAATCGAAGGAGAAAAAGAAGTAAAAAGATTATTCTTCCATAAAAAAGAAAAAGTTATTGATAATGAAGAGGATTCTTTAGTTAATGAATCAGCTAATAATGAAAAAAAAGATAATAATGAAGGAGTTAATCTTTCTTCTTCATCTTTAGATAATGAAACAAATAATAATACTTTACTTGATGAAGAGAAGAAGAATTTAAAAACAAGTGCAGATATTAAAACAACTTCATTAAATACTAAGTTAATGGATGATATTTCAACTGATTATAAGAACGAAATTGAATCTCCGGTTGTAAATAATTCGACTAAAAAGAAGACTTTAGAAGAAAAATTATCTAATTTAAATAAACTTAGAGATGAGAAAAAAATTAGTGAAGCTGAATATAAAAAGATTAAAGAAGCAGTGATTGAAGAACATTTTTCTTCCTCATCTGCTTTTAAAGAATAAATTAAAAATTAGTTAAAAGGAGAAAAAAAGATATGAAAAAAAGAATATTATTAATTGGTTTAACACTTTTGACTAGTTTAACTTTAGCTAGTTGTGGAGATCCTTCTTATCCATTTTTAAATACATTAGTTGAAAAACACACCGTTACTTTTTTTGATGTAAATGGAAATGTTTTACTTGAAGATAAGGAAGTCTATAATCATCAAAATTATGTTTATAATGGTGAGATTCCTACTAAAGAATCGACGAATATTTTTTCGTATACTTTTAGCGGGCGGGACGAAAGCTTAGATAATATTACAAAAGATACAGAATTCAAACCACTTTTTAATGAAACAAGAAGAACTTATACTGTTACTTTTTTAAATGATGATAATACTTTATTATGGGAAACAACTGTTCAAGCGGAAGATAGTGTTGAATATGACGAATTAGCTCATACAATTCCTTCAAGACTTCCAGATGAAACAAATACTTGGGAGTGGGCTGGAACTTGGCATATTGAAGATAATAATGGAGTAAGTGGTTCAACAATGGACTATGTTATTTCTGATTTAGTTTTAAAACCAGATTTCAAAGCTTCAACAATTCAATATACTGTTAGATTCTTTGATGATAGTGGCAATAATATTCTTTATGAAACAGTAGTAGATGCTGGAAGTTATGTTACTTATGAAGGACCTATTCCTACAAAGGATGATGAATTAAGTAGCGATGGAGAAACTAAAACTGTTTATACATTTGCTGGATGGGATAAAACATTAGCTGAAACTTTAATTACTGCTGATACAAACTTTGTTGCTCAATTTGAAAGTGAGACATTACCTAGCGATAGAGCAGTAGTTAGAGACTTTATTTTAGATAACTACAATTCAAGTTATGATAAAGATACTTATAATTATGTTTTACTCGCTAATAATTACTATTTAGGTTATTCAAGAAGTAGAAGAGATTTTAATTTAAGAGTTGAAAAAGATGCCTTCTCAATTCTTTTAATTGATAATCATGTTTATACCCCTAAGATTACTTTATCGATTTCTTTTGATTATAACGATTTAAAAGATAGCACAGTTATCGGCAATTTTGAATATTTTATCAATGAAGAAATTGGAAGTATTAATACTAGATTTAATGTTTCAAGTTATGGAGAACCTCCTATGATTACTGCTCCTAAAAATTTAGATCATGATGGAGCAGAAAATAATCAAGCTTTAGCATCTTATATTCCTTATTCTGATAATGAACTTAATTATGCTATTTCAATGCTTTCAATGAATGCAGCAACTTATTTTGCTAGTAATTCATTACCTTATTTATATTAATTAAGTAAGTAATAAAAATATAAAAAAATACTCATTTTGGTAAGCAAATGAGTATTTTTTATTTATTTTTATTCTTCCTTTTTATTATTAAGATTATTATCTTTAATAATTTCTTCTTTTTCTAATCTTTCTTTTTTCATTCGAGGAGTTTCATCTAATTCTTTTGCTCCTTTAGAAGGTATCTCATTATTAATATATAAATGTCTTTTAGCTTCATAACTAATTTTATTAATCTTTTCTTTAATTGGTAAAGAAGCTTCATTTAATATCTTTTTAAGTTCTTCAATTCGTTTAAGTTTAAGTTTATGTTTTTTTGATGTTAGTTTTAATTTTTCAAAATCAATAACAATCTTTTGTTTTTTAGCCTCTTTATTTAAAGATAAAGATAATTTAAAAGAATTATAAAAATCGATTAAAAATGTGGCGGAGAATAATCCTAATATAAAGGTTAAACCTAATAAATGATTATTAAATATTGAAATCATCTCATAAATTAAAGGATGGATAAAATAAAAATATAAAATACCTAATATACCCCAAATAAGTGAAAATAAAGGAGCGATTATACCTTTATAATTACCTTTTAAAGAAGAATAATCCCATAATCTAATATGTAATCCATTAATAAATATAATTCCAGCGATTAATTCTATTAAAGTCATCATTATAGAGATAATAAAAAATAAGATTATACTTACTAAATAGAAATTAATATTTCCTTTTATTCCGATATTATTCATATTTAAAAAATATGAATAATATGAAGGAATAGAGGAAATATTAGTTAAATATCTTATTCCTAAATCAGAGATTGTATATAAAATACATGTACCAAATCCATATAAAGGTAGATATGGACCTTTTAAAAAACCAGGATTAATCCATTTTTTCATTGAAAAGAATCTTCTAAATAATACTTCGATTAAATACCCGATCATGCTTCCAATCATAAATAAATAGATATAAGAAAGAAAATAGTATAAAAAAGAAGTATTAGAGATTTCAATTAAACTAATAAACATATTTAATAAATTCATTATTAATATAATAAATAATATTTAATAAAAAATCACCTTTTATTAAATATGAATAGTAAAACTAAGTCGTAAGTTAGTCGTAAGTCAGTCGTAAGTTATAAGAAAAAAGGAGAAAATTATGGCAATTCCAATTACAATTGAAAAACTATTAAATGAAAATGTTGTTGAATCTGCAAGAATTGAATTTAAAGAAAATTTTAATCCTGATAGTATTATAAGAACTATCTCTGCTTTTGCTAATGATATTGATAATTGGGGCGGAGGATATATTGTAATTGGAATAAAAGAAGAAAATGGGAAAATTTCTAAACCAATTAAAGGATTAAACGTTGATGAAATTGATAAGATTCAAAAAGATTTATTAAGATATTAAAGAGTTAAATTCTTTATCCTCGTTAGTTCCTTTCGATGACCGTATCAATTTAAAAGCCGAAGTCGAAGATTTAAAATATTCATTAATTAGAAATTATTTAGAAGAGGTAAAGAGTAATTTATTAAATAATATTGAATCAAGAAGCTTATTAGATATTGTTAAAGATTTAAAAGTGTTAATGGTCAAAAAGAATATATAAAACCTTTAAATGTTGGATTACTCTTTTTTAATGATGGCATTGAACGATTTTTCCCTTATAGTCGAATCGAGATAATAGATATTCCTAATCCTACTGGTCAAGGAATGGAAGAAAGAATATTTAAAGGCCCAATTAACGAACAATTAAAAAGTGCTTTGTTATATATAAAAAATAATGTTATTGCCGAAAAAGTATTTAAAGAAGAAAACAAAGAAGAAGCAATTAGAGTTAAAAATTACTCATTTGTAGCATTAGAAGAATTTATTTCAAATGCTATATATCAAAGGTCATACCAAATTCATGAACGAATCACAATTAGAATTGAAAAAGAACAAATTGAAATTACTTCTTTCAGAGGTCCCGATAGATCAATAAGCGATGAAGATATGAAGAATTTTAATATGAGAGCAAGAAGATTTCGCAATCGTCGTATAGGAGACTTTTTAAAAGAATTACATTTAGTTGAAGGAAGAAATACTGGTTTTCTACTGCTTTAGCTTCAATTAAAAATAATAATTCGCCACTTCCAATTTTATTAACTGATAAAGAAAGATGTTTTTTAGTGTAATTTTACCAATTAATGAAGCATTTAAAGAAAAAAGAAGTAATGATAATAATAAAAAGATAAATAAAATTAGAAAAAATAAAGATGAGATTGAAAAAGCTATTTTAGAAACATTAAATAATAATGATTTATCAGCAAAAAAATTATATGAAAAATTAGGATATTCAGGAAATGTTTCTAAAACATTTAGAGAATGTATAAATGATTTAATTAAAAAGAAAAAAATAAATATTCATCTAAATTAAAGAACTCTTCTAATAATTTACTTATTAAATTTAAATAAATTATTTAATTTTATTAATTTTTTTAAATAAAAATTAGAATCTTTACAATTTTTTTTAATGTATTTTTTAAAAAATCGAATATAATAATTTTTAATAAATAGAGCTGTTTAATTTTTTTATATTTTATTATTTTTATTTAACTTTTTATTAATTTATTTAAGAAATATGAAGTATTCAGAAGTTATCGAGTCCTTATCATTTAATAGTTTAATTAAGATTCCTTTTTATGACCTTTCATACGTCTCTAAAATGGCATTTGTATATATTTTTGCTTCTTATTATTCTTTAGATGAAGCAAAAACTGTAGATATATATAATTTAATGGTTAATAAATATCAAAATGAATCATTTAAGTTAAAAGGAATCATTAAATCAAATATAAATGAAGAAACTTCATTAATTGATTTAATTTTTTCCATTAACTTAAATGATTTAAAATATTTTTTAAAAGAAGATTTTTATAAATTAAAAGAAAGAGTTAAAGGAGTTATATCTTTAATCTATCATTCATTAAATAATCATCTTAATATAGGTAATGAAGAAGAAAATAATTTATTCCATTTAATATGTAAAGATAATAACGATAATAATAAAAATAAAATATATCGAATTATTTTTTTATTTCCGTTTATAGAAATTGAAACGGAAATAAAAGAAAGAATCATTAATTTTATTAATGAGATTAAATTAGTAGAATATATTAAGATTAAGGCAATATTTGATGAAGAAATAGAGTAGATCAATCCTCATTATCAATTATTTTAGATATTTCTTTTCCTAAAATAGATATAATGCCAGTTACAAGGGCGTTCCCCATCATAAAATAACGTTTTCTATCATTCATACCTTTTGTCCAATTATCAGGGAATTGATTTAATCTTTCGCATTCAATTGGGGTAAGCCTTCTTAATTTATTAGTCGTTGGATCCAATATTATATGAGTTGAACGATTTGTAGTGCCTTCGCTTGTTAACATTGTTCTTCCAGGCAAATCTAAAGAATCAAAAGAGGACATTGCTCCTTCACTATAAAAATATATAGAGCCATCGTTGCGCGTTCTTTTAATTTTTTTGCTCCCTCTTAAGTACTCAAATTTTTTGATTTCTTTTTTCGTTAAATAATATTTTTTATCAACATTCGATTCGATTATTTGTCTTAAAGTAATTGGCTCTTTATAAATCGGAATATATTTTGATGTATATATTTTTCCATTTCTCATATATCCAAAATTTTGAAAACCAGCCTTAAAATTATTAGAAACTTCAACCTGATCTTTATATATTTTTAAATTAAACTCTTCATATTCATTAATTTTTTGAGATTTAAATGTTTTTGCAAAAATGCTCAAATCATTTAAGATTGAAAGAGGTTTTTTCTTATTAAATTCTTTAAAATAATTTGTGTTTTTCCTTGAAGCAAAAATATAGACCCTTCTCCTTCTTTGGGGCATTCCATAATCTGCAGCATTAACTACTTTCCATTGAACCATATATCCAGCAATATCGAAAGATTTTAAAATAATTCCGAAATCTCTTCCCCTTTGTTTTGAAGGGGATTTTAATAATCTGTCGACGTTTTCTAAAAGAACAAAAGGAGGCTTCTTTTTTAATAATATTTCATAAATTTGCCACCATAAAACACCTTTTTTCCCTTCGATTCCTTTTTCCGAAGCTAATGTGTGGGCAACTGAATAGTCTTGGCATGGGAAACCACCCGTGAGAAGTGTGTGATCCGGTATTTCTTTTTTATTTACTAAAGCTATATCTATATTGGTAAGTTCGTTATCTTCTTTGCCAAAGTGACATTTATAGCATTCAAAAGCTTCTTGGGATTTTGTTGCAGGTTCCCATTGATTAGCCCAAATAAATTTATAATTATCAGGGTTTTTAATAATTTCATTTTCGGAGTTCAAGTTATTTAAACCAACTCTAAACCCTCCAACTCCAGCAAATAGCTCGATAACTGTTTTTTCCATATTAATAATTTACCCAAATTATTTTAAATGATCAAGAAAATTTTGTAAAGATCGAATAATGACATAGTTTCAACTTTGTGAGAAAATATTTTTATGTCAGATAATAAAAAACCCGAATATAATAGTGCTGATGATTTATTAAATGAAATAGAAAGAGCAATAGGCCATACTTTTAAAGAATTTGATGTTAATAAACGATTAGATAACCGATCTAATAAAGGAAAATTTGGTCATATAGTAGAAGAAGGAATTTTTAAATATCCAATAAATAGCAATCCTCAACCAGATTTTGAAAAATTAGGAATTGAATTGAAGGTTACTGGTGTACTTAAAAGCAAAGATGGAAGTTTTCATGCTAAAGAGAGGCTATCAATAGACTCTTTAAATTACACTAAAATTGTGCAGCAAGAATTTAATAAATCTGAATTGTTAAAAAAATTGAAGACAATTCTTTTTGTGATTTACGAATATGTGAGAGATACAAATTCTGGTGATTTTAAAATTGTAAATGCTTTTATTAATGAATTTGATGAAGAAGATCTAGCTATTATTGAAAACGATTATAATCGAATAAGAGATTTTGTCTTAAGAGGTGAGGCACATAATCTTTCAGAAAATATGAACGATTTTTTAGTTCCTTCTACAACAGGCTCTGGACATGGGGAAATGGTTAAGCAACCATTTTCAGATGTTTTAGCAAAACCAAGAAGATTTGCTTTAAAAAAATCTTTTATTGATGAAATTATTAGAAAAAATATATATGGTAAAACGAATTCCTATTTATTTAGGAATAAGAGTCAAATTAATTCCCTTGAATATTTAATTAATGCAAAATTAAGTTCTTATTTTGGAAAAAGTAAAAATGAATTATGCAGCCTACTTGGAATTTCAACCAATTCAAAATCTGTTTTTAGAATTATTGTTAATAAAATTTTTGGTGTAAGTAATATTAATAATTCTGATGAATTTAAAAAAGGCGATTTTCAAGCTAAAGTTATTCGCGTTGAAGAAAATGGCAAAATTAGAGAAAATGTTTCTTTTCCATACTTTGATTATTTTGATATTGCTGATAGCACTTTTGAAGAAAGCGATTTCTATCAAACATTAGTTGAAAAAACGTTTGTATTTATAGTTTTTAAAAAGAAAAAAGATGAATATTTTTTGGAAAAATGCGTATTTTATAAAATGCCATTAGATATAATTGAAAATTATGGCGCAAGTGTTTTCAATAGATTAAAAAATATTTTAAAGAATGGGAATATTGTTAAATGTATTAAAACAAATAGTAAAGGTAAAATCATAAGATATAACAATTTCCCTAAAAGTAGCGAGAATGAATATTTTCACATTAGACCACATGGACAAGACAGCTCAGATGTATTACCTCTTCCTGTAAAAGACAAATTAACAGGGGAAGAAAATTATACAAAACAATGTTTTTGGATTAACAGCAGATATTTAAAAGATATTATTAAATAATCGTTTGTTTTAAATTGCTTTCTTTGTTAATTTAAATTAATTTTCAAATAATTTTGATAAAAATTTATTAGCGTAGCCAAACTCTTTAAAAATTATTCAGCTTATTTTTCTTTTTAATGATGATATTTTTATGAATAATATCGTCAAAAAGCAGAAAAATATTTGATTTGCTTGCTCAAACAAAAAAGTCGACTATTTTATTTAAAATCAATGTTGCTAACGAGATTAAACAAAATATAAAAAAAGAAGGAAATTCATGAAAAAGAAATCAAATTTAAAAAAGATAGGGGTAAAATCAATTCATTATTTTGAAAAAGGAAATAATAAAAATGAAAATTATGTGGTTTTAGATGATGGATATTTTAAAAATAGTAGTGAATTACTTTTTAAAGCGCAATATGAAAACTTAGATAATTTAAGAAAGCTACTTGATTTAGAAACTCTTACTTCAAGAAAAGATATTGAATTTTTAGATTTGATTAATAAAAAGGGATTCGATTTAAAAAAGAAAATTGAAAATGAGAATATAAATGTCTCTGTAAAAAGCATAAAAACCGATAGTTATTACACTTCTTTAATTAAAGACCTTGGTTTTGCCAAAGATAATAATATTGAATCACAAATTATTTCAAACTTTTTTGATTTAAGAAAAATTTTACGTTTATATATTAATGACATTATTTTTTTAATAAATTCTGTTGACAATAAATCTTTTACCGGCTT
>CALVMY010000016.1 GCA_944349405.1 uncultured Bacilli bacterium
GATGGCAAAGATTATTCAAATTTAACTTTAAATTTAACTGATTTTGTTATTGATGCTGGATTAGAAGCTAAAGCTTATAGTAATTGTTCTGTTGTTTTCACTTTAGATTATGCTAGCGGAGCATCTACTCAAATTTTAATTAAAGAATGTACATTAACTTCTTCAAACATAGAAGAACAAGCAACATTAAGTGAAATTTTCTTTGATGATGCTAATAAAATGGTTAGAACAACAAGATCAACTAATGGTAAAGAAAACATTGGTTATTGGAATTGTACCGGTAATAAAGGTGTTTATGATTCAACTTTAGTTAGATGCAATTTCGTTTATGATACATACATGGCTAAATTTGGTCATATGAGTGCTGTTATTGGTCAAACCGAACTTAATACATATATCCAAAATGGTTGGATGACATATGATTTTGCAGTTGGACCTGAATCATTTACTATTTTAGATGAAGAAAAATGTCCAATTACTCAAGTTTATTCTCAAACTCTTGATACAAGATTAGGAATTTACTCGATTAATGCTGAAGTTCTTAAATATCGCCATTTAGGATATGATTCAATGCCTACTTATTTATTAGGTACAGATAGATATGGCAAAGATTTATTACATTCAGTTTTTGCTGGATTAAGGACATCTCTCCTTTTAGGTATTGCCACCGCTGCTGTTTGTATTACATTCGGTATTATTTGGGGTTCTATTTCTGGATATTTTGGCGGAAATATCGATATTGTCATGGAAAGATTTACTGATATTCTTTCTGGTATTCCATGGATCGTTGTTATGACTTTATGTATCTTACACTTAGGTAATAACTTCGGTACATTTATTCTTGCGTTATGTTTAACTGGATGGATTGGTGTTTCTTCATTAACTAGATCGCAATTTTATAGGTTTAAAGGTCGTGAATATGTTTTAGCAGCTAGAACTCTTGGAGCAAAAGACTTCAGACTTATTTTCAAACATATTCTTCCTAACTCAATAGGAACTCTTGTTACAAGCTGCGTCCTTATTATTCCTAGCGTTATCTTTAATGAAGCTACTATTTCATACCTCAACTTAGGTTTACAAGGTTTACCTTCACTAGGTGTTACTCTTTCTGAAAACCAACTTTATATTAATTCATATCCATATTTAATTGTTTGGCCTTCAGTTATTGTTGCGCTTATGATGATAAGTTTTAACCTTTTCGGTAATGGTTTACGTGATGCCTTCAACCCATCATTGAAAGGAAGTGAATAGTTATGGAAAATAAAGAAAAAATATTAAGTGTTAAAAACTTAAAAGTAAGTTTTAAAGCTGATTCTGGTATTGTCCATGCTGTTCGTGGTGTTTCTTTCGATCTTTATAAAGGTGAAACACTTTGTATCGTTGGAGAATCTGGTAGTGGTAAATCAGTTACCAATAAAGCCATCATGGGAATTTTAAGTAACAATGCTATTATTGAAGGCGGACAAATTCTTTATGAAGGTGAAGATTTAGTTAGAGTTAGTGAAGAAGAATTCCACCGTATTAGAGGTCATAAAATTGGAATGATCTTCCAAGATCCTCTCTCTTCTTTAAATCCTATTATGAAAGTAGGTAAACAAATTACCGAAGCTACTTTAATTAATAGAAATATCTTAAAAAGAACCTATAATGAATATTTCTTAAAAGAATTAGTTCAATATAGAAATTCTCTTGCTAATAAAAATTATGAACATTCAATTTATAATTCTTATATCGATGATATTAATAAATTAATTAAAAGAAATAATAATAAGAAAATAAGTGAAGAAGAAAAAGCAAAATTAGATACTGAAATTAAAGAATTTATTTCAACTCAAAATAGATTAATCCACGATTCAGCAAACAATTATGCTAAAAGTAAAGAAAAATATGCAAGCGAACTTGCTGAATTAAAAGATGAAACATATTTTAAAAGAGAAATTTTAGTTGAAAAAGACAAATTAATCGATAAAAAGATTGAACTTGTTAATAATTTCTTATCTAAATTCAATGTTGAAAATGAAGATAAAATTGCTTTATTAAATGAAATTAAAGAATTTTATAAAGGTAAAAAGGTATTCTCTAAACTGAACTTTACTTCATTAAAACCTTTATATAAAAAAGCTTTAGCTCAATCTAAAAAAGATGCAAAAGTTAAAGTTAAAGCTTATGCCGCTGAACTTGAAAAGGATTATCAAGATAAAAAAAGCGTTTTAGATAATCAAATTAAAGATATTGATGATAAAATTAATCTCGTTTTAGCTAGTGCTGGAGCTGAAGTCTTAGAAGGCTATAAAAAGATGCTCGAAGATGAGAAAAAAGCTGCTAAATTAGCTAAAAAGGTTAGAAAAAATCAAGAAATCAATCTTTCAAAATTAACTAAAAAAGCTGAAGAAATTGAAGAAACTTCAGGAAATCAAGATCTTGATAATTTGCACGAGGCTAAAAAAGAAGTTCAAGCAAAAATTGATGAATTAACTCGTGAATACATCAATAAAACTAAAATTACAAAAGCCGAAGCTAAAAGAATGGCTCTTGAAGTTATGAGAGAAGTTGGTATTCCTCTTCCAGAAAGAAGATTTAATCAATATCCATTCGAATTCTCTGGTGGTATGAGAGAAAGAATTGTTATCGCAATTGCTTTAACAGCTAATCCAGATATTCTTATTTGTGATGAACCTACAACTGCACTCGATGTTACAATTCAAGCTCAAATTCTTGAACTTATTAATAAATTAAAAAGAACAAGAAATTTAAGTTGTATCTTTATTACTCACGACTTAGGTGTCGTTGCTAATATGGCTGATAGAGTCGCAGTTATGTATGCTGGTAAGATTGTTGAATATGGTACTGCAAACGAAGTATTCTTCGATCCTCGTCATCCATATACATGGGCATTACTCTCATCAATTCCTGATGTTGATAGTAAGGAAAAACTCGAAGCTATTCCTGGAACACCTCCAGATATGCGTTATCCACCAAAAGGTGATGCCTTCGCATTAAGAAGTAAATATGCAATGGCAATTGACTTTAAATATGAACCACCATTCTTTAAAGTCTCAGATACACATTATGCTGCTACATGGCTCCTTTATCCAGGAGCACCAAAGGTTAAAATGCCAAAAATTGTTAAAACTCGTATTGAAAATTCTTTAAGAGGTCAAAGTGAAGAACTTTTAAAAGAATTACATAAGAGTGAAGAAAATAGAGAGGAGGCTTAATATGTTAGAAAATGAAAATTTACATGATGAAAAATTAGAATCCTCTAAGAAAAGTTTATTGGCTGAACAACCAGAAGTTTATCAAGATATTCAAGAAAATAATTTCAATATCTCTAAAGACGACGGAGATAATGATGAACATGAACATTCAATCGAAAATGCTGATGTTAAAGTAAATGAAGAAATTCATGATGAAAAACTTGAAGAAATTAAAAGAAAATGCAAGTTTAAACAAGAATATGTTGATAATAAAGTCATTTTAAGTGTTAATCACTTAAAACAATACTTCTTCTTTGGAAAAGGTGCTAATAAATATAAACTTAAAGCTGTTCATGATGTTTCTTTCCAAATTCACGAAGGTGAATGTTTCGGTTTAGTCGGAGAATCTGGCTGTGGTAAAACAACAACTGGACGTTCCATTATTAGACTTTATAACATTACATCTGGATCGATTTATTATAAAGGTTATCGAATTGGTGCAGGTTCTAGATGGAATGAAAAAGAAATTAAATATACTAAAATCAGATTAAAAAGAAAATTAACAGAATTAGCTACTTCATTAAAAGAAGGCAAAATCAGCCAAGAAGAATACGATAAAGAAGCTAATAGTGCCAAAGAACACGCTAATAACATTATCAAAGTTCAAAAAGCAAAAATTAAACAAATCAAACATGATAATACTCATGTTGATCCAAAATTAATGCAAGAGATTCAAATGATCTTCCAAGATCCTATTGATTCGCTTGATCCAAGAATGACTGTTGAAACAATCATTTCTGAAGGTTTACAAATTCAAGGACATCATAATAGAGCTGAAAACCATAAAAAAGTTGTTGAAGCTTTAGAAAAGGTTGGTTTAATCGAAGATTATACTAACCGTTATCCACATGAATTCTCAGGTGGACAAAGACAAAGAATTGGTATCGCTAGAGCTTTAGTTATGAATCCAAAATTCTTAATTTGTGATGAACCTATCTCGGCATTAGATGTTTCAATTCGTGCTCAAATCATCAATCTTTTAAATGATTTAAAAGAAGAAATGGGATTATCTCTTTTATTTATCGCTCACGATTTATCAGTTGTTAAATATTTCTGTGATCGTATTGCTGTTATGTATTTTGGTGAAATGGTTGAACTTGCTACAAGTGATGAATTATTTAAACATCCACTTCATCCATATACAAAATCTTTACTTTCAGCAATTCCTAAACCAAATCCATTAACAGAAAAAGATAGAATTAGAATCACTTATAATCCTCAAGAATCACATGATTATAGTGTTGATAAACCTAAATTTGTCGAAATATTACCAGGACATTGGATTTTAGCTAATAATGCTGAAATTGAAAAATATAAAGAAGAGATTAAAGAACTTGATATTAAAGCTTCTCAAGAAGAAAAATAATTAAGTAGAAAAGCTGTTTGAAACAGCTTTTCTTTTTGTAAATAAATGCATAATTAATCTATAATATTTATTAGTTAGATATTTAGATAAAAGAAGGAAATTAAAAAGGTATGAAAATTGCTTTAATTGCTCATGATAAAAAGAAAAACGATATGATTGAACTTGCTAAAGAATATAAAGATACTTTATCTTTACATACTGTTTATGCAACAGGAACAACTGGAACTTTAACAAAAGGCGCAACTGGACTTGATATTATTTGTCTTAAAAGTGGTCCTTTAGGAGGAGATCAACAAATGGGTAGCATGATTGCGGATTATGATTTAGATCTTGTTATCTTTTTAAGAGACCCATTAACTGCTCAACCTCATGAACCTGATATCAATGCTTTATTAAGACTTTGTGATGTTACATCAACTCCACTTGCTACAAATTTGGGAAGTGCTCATATAATGCTTGATGCTTTAAGAGATGGGAAATTAAAATCTAGAAAAGAATTAAAATTATAATATAAAAAACAACACTTGATGTTGTTTTTTATATTTAAATTTTCTTTGAATTAATTATTTTTTATAACAGAAATATACTATATAAATACTAATTATTCCCTAAATAAATTTTATGGTTATTTAATTTTTTGTTGCTTAAAAAGATAGTGTATACTAATAAAGGTTGTTTGTTTTTAAAAAATAAATAGAAGTAATAGGAAAGAGAAAATTAAATATGGAAATTAAAAAAAGAAACGGAAATAAAGAAGAATATAATTTAGATAAAATTTATAAAGCCATTAAAAAATGTTTTCTTTCTTTTTCTAAATATAAAGAAATGGATGATAAATCCTTATCATCCATTATCTTTGATTTAGCAAAAGAAGTAGAAAACTCTTTAAATAAAGAAAATAACGATAATTATTTAAATGTTGAATCTATTCAAGATAAAGTAGAACAAGTTTTAATGAAAAATAATTATTATGAAGAAAGTAAAGCCTATATTCTTTATCGAGAAACAAGAAATAAAGAAAGAAAATATCGTAATGAAATATTGTCTTTCTTTTCTTTATATAAAGATGAACTTGAATTATCTTTAAAAAAGATTCAACAAGATTTTAATAATGAATCTTATTCTTTATTACATTTATTAAATAAATTTAATTCTTTTTTATATGAAAATATAAAAGAAGAAGAAAAGATTAAAGCTTTAATTAGAGCAAGTGTTGAATTAACTTCAACAACTGCTCCAAAATGGGAATTTATTGCTGGTAGACTTTTTTTAGTTTCTTTTTATCATAAATTAAAAATTACTTTAAAAGAAAGGAACATCTTTTCTTTTAAAGATAAATTTTATTATTTAGTTAATAATGGTTTATATTTAAAAGATTTAAAAGATAAATATAATGAAGAAGATATTAATAAAATTTCTTCATTTATTAATAAGGATCAAGATAATTTATTAACCTTTTCTTCAGTAGAACTTTTGATAAAAAGATATTTAGTTAAAGACCATGATTTAACTGTTTTAGAAACACCTCAAGAGATGTTTTTAATGATTGCTACTCATTTAATGATGAATGAAAAAGAAGAACGATTAGAAAAGATTAAAGATTTTTATAATATTTTATCTTCTTTAAAAGTAACAATGGCTACTCCTACCATTTTAAATAGTAGAAGACCATATCATCAATTATCTTCTTGCTTTATTGATACAGTTCCAGATTCACTCGATGGAATATTTAGATCAATTGATAATTTTGCTAAAGTTTCTAAATTTGGTGGAGGAATGGGATTATATTTAGGAAAAGTAAGAGCTAATGGTGCGCCAATTAGAGGATTTAAAGGAGCAGCCGGAGGAATAATTCGTTGGGTTAGAATTATTAATGATGTTGCGGTTGCAGTTGATCAACTTGGAGTAAGAAATGGAGCTTGTGCTTGTTATTTAGATGCTTGGCATAAAGATTTACCTGAATTTTTACAAATTAGAACAAATAATGGGGATGAAAGAATGAAAGCTCACGATATTTTTCCCGCTATTTGTTACCCTGATCTTTTTCGGAAGATGTGCCGAGATAATTTAAATTCAAATTGGTATTTATTTGACCCTTATGAAATTCACGCCTTAAAAGGATATTATTTAGAAGATTATTATGGAAAAGAATGGGAAGATAAATATTTTGAATGTATTGCTGATTCCCGTTTATCAAGAAGAGAATTTGTTTTAAAAGATTTAGTTAGATTAATTATTAAAAGTGCGGTTGAAACCGGAACTCCATTTGCTTTTAACCGTGACACTGTAAATAAATATAATCCTAATAAACATGCAGGAATGATTTATTGTTCTAATCTTTGTACTGAAATTGCTCAAAACATGAGTCCAATTGATTTAAAAAGAGAAGAAATTATTACTAAAGAAGGTAAAGTTTATGTTGAAACTATAACTGAGCCAGGTAATTTTGTTGTTTGTAATTTAGCTTCTTTAACTTTAGGAAATATCGATGTTAATAACTTAGATGAATTAGAAAAAATTATAAATATTACTGTTAGAGCATTAGATAATGTTATTGATTTAAATTTATATCCACTTCCTTATGCTGAAGTTACCAATCAAAAATATCGTGCAATTGGACTTGGAGTAAGTGGTTATCATCATATGTTAACTAATAATAAAATTAAATGGGAAAGTGAAGAACATCTTAATTTTGTTGATAAAGTATTTGAAAATATTAATTATTTTACTATTAAAGCAAGTAATACTTTAGCTAAAGAAAAAGGAGTTTATTCACTTTTTAAAGGAAGTGATTGGGATAATGGCTCTTATTTTACTTTAAGAAATTATAATTCTTCTAGATGGGAAGAATTAAAAAATAACGTTCATCAATATGGGTTAAGAAATGGTTATTTAATCGCTATTGCTCCTACCGCTTCAACTTCAATTATTTCTGGAACTAGTGCCGGAGTTGATCCAATCATGAAAAAATTCTTCTATGAAGAGAAAAAAGGAGAAATTATTCCTCGTGTAGCCCCTTCTTTAGATTCAACTAACTTCTTTATTTATAAAGATGCTCATCTTATAGATCAAGAATGGAGCGTTAAAGCAGGTGGAGTTAGAAGTAGACACGTTGATCAAGCAACAAGTATGAATTTATATATAACAAATGATTTTACAATGAAACAAGTATTAAATCTTTATATTCATGCTTGGGAAAATGAAGTCAAATCAATTTATTATATAAGAAGTAAGGCTCTAGAAGTTGAAGAGTGTGAATCATGCGCTTCTTAAAATATAAAAAGGAGAAAAATATGAGTGAAACAAAAAAATTAGTTAGAAAAGCTTTATTTAATCCAAATGGAGATATTGAAGTTGCTAAAAGAAGAATGATTGGAGGAAACACTACCAATTTAAACGATTTTAACAATATGAAATATTCTTGGGTTAGTGAATGGTATCGTCAAGCAATGAATAATTTCTGGATTCCAGAAGAAGTTAATCTTTCTCAAGATGTTAAAGATTATCGTTCTTTATTAACTCCAGCCGAAAAAAGAGCTTATGATAAAGTCTTATCTTTTTTAGTCTTTTTAGATTCAATTCAAACTGCAAATTTACCAAATGTTGGAGAATATATTACTGCAAATGAAATAAATTTATGTCTTAATATTCAAAATTATCAAGAATCAATCCATTCTCAAGCCTATTCTTATATGCTTGATACAATTTGTTCGCCTACTGAAAGAGAAGATATTTTATATCAATGGAAAAATGATGAACATTTATTAAAAAGAAATACATTTATTGGGAATTGCTATAATGAACTTGTTGAACATAAAGATTATCACACTCTTTTAAGAGTAATGTGCGCTAATTATATTTTAGAAGGCGTTTATTTTTATAGTGGATTTATGTTTTTCTATAATTTAGGAAGAAATGGAAAAATGCCAGGAAGTGTTCAAGAAATTCGCTATATTAATCGTGATGAAAATACTCA
>CALVMY010000017.1 GCA_944349405.1 uncultured Bacilli bacterium
ATTCACGAATAACAGAGTGGCCAATACTGCTGAAGCGAACATTCGGAATTTCCATATATCATCACATAGCATAATCAAAATAAATATATTAGAATATTAAAGCTGGGATCTTTTCATAACAGAATGCCACGAGTTAAGAAAAATATTCACTTTTTTGAAGAAAATTTAAATTTAGTGTTAAAAATTAACTTTATGAGATAAATTTGGCAAAAATTAGTATAATTTACATGCTGAGGTATATTTATGGATTTAAAAGAAAAGAAATTAAGTGGTGAAATAGTATTTAATGGACATTTGCTAGAGGTTCATAAAGATAAAGTTTTATGCCCAAATAATCACGAATCTTATCGTGAATACATTAATAAAGGACCTGCTGCTTGTGTAATCGCTAAAACAAAAGATGATAAATTTATTTTAGAAAGACAATTTCGTTATCCTTACGATGATGTAATGATTGAATTTCCAGCAGGAAAAACAGATAAAAACGAAGATACAAAAATTACAGCTTTAAGAGAATTAAAAGAAGAAACTGGATATGAAGCAAAAAAGTGTGTTTATTTAGGCGAAACATATCCAAGTGTTGCTTATACTAATGAAAAAATTTATTTATATTATTGTGAAGATTTGACTTTAAAAGAAACGCATTTAGATGAAAATGAATTTGTTGATGTCATTTATAAAAGCGAAGATGAAATCAAAAAGATGATTTTAAATGGTGAAATTCGTGATGCAAAAACTGTTCACGCTTTTTTACTTTATCTATTAAAAAAAGAAGAAGGAAATTTATAAAATGGGTCTTTTCTTTTTTAAACCTTATAAAGAAAAAATTGCTAACAAACTTTACGAATGTTTCTTTGAAAAAGAAAATTTAATTTATAATTTTAAAATTTCTAAAGATGATTTAAATGAATATACAATAATTGTTGCTTCTTCAGGAATTTTTATATTTTTAATTGAAAATTGTGAAGGCGAAATAGCTTCATTTTTTAATCAAAATGATGAAATTTTAAAAATTGATGATAATTATAAAGGCTTAATTACTTTAAAAAATCCATATTTAGATTTAAAAGAAGTAGAAGATTATTTGAAAAGAAATATTAAAGAAAATTTAAATATTGTTTATTATTTAATACCTCTTTTTAACAATCTTAAAAAAGTAAAAGAGGATGATAAAATTTTTACTTTAAAAACTTTCAAAAAGATTTTAAAAAACACAACGCAAATATATAATAATAGAGAAGTTGATGAACTAACTTCTAAAATTAAAGAAATCAATAAATATGAATATACTAAAAACAATTAAAATTATTTTTCCAGGAATTCGATATGGTTTAAATAAACCACTTTTAAAAGAACTTGATGAAGCTATAAAAGGAGATGCTCTTTATTTAGATTATTCCTATCTTTATGATGAAAAAAATGGTTTTTTTGATAAAGAGAAAGCCTATGAATTCGTTTTATCGAAAATAAATTTTAATTCTTTAAATGAATATAGCGAAATTATTTTAATTTCTAAAAGTATTGGAACTATTTTTGCTGGAAAATTGAGACAATTAATTAAAGAAAAATATCCAAATTTAATAAGAATAATTAAATATATTTGTTTAACTCCTTTAGATCAATCAATTTGCTATTTAGAACAAACTGATTATATTGCTTATGGCACTAATGATAAATATATAAGTGAAGAAGCAAGGAATAAACTTAAATATCGTTTTATTAATTTAAACGTAATAAATGGTGGCTCTCATCGATTAGAAGTTGAAGAAAACACAAAAGAAGAAAATGAAAAAATAGTTAAAAATATCGTTCTAGAGGCTTTAACCTATTTGGATTCATCAAATTATATGGAATAAAAATATGAAAGTAGTCGAAATATCAAATTTAAATAAACACTATAAAAATTTTAGTTTAGATAATGTTTCTTTATCATTAAATGAAGGAGAAATATGTGGGTTTATCGGTGAAAATGGTGCTGGTAAATCTACTACTATGAAAATTTTAGCCGGGATAACTTCATTTAAAGAAGGAGTTGTTCATATTTTTGATAAAGAAATTAATAAATTAACTAATGAAGAAAGAGAAAAGATTTCTTTTATTCTTGATGAATTAAATTTCCCAGAAAATATTAAACTTTTTCAACTTGAAAAAGTTTTAAAAAATATCTTTAAAGGGTGGGAAAGCGATACATTTTATAAATATTTAACTAAATTTGGGGTAGATAAAAATAAAAAATGTCGTGAACTTTCTAAAGGAATGAAAGTTAAACTAAATTTATCCATCGCTTTTTCTCATCACGCTAAATTATTTATCTTAGATGAACCAACTAATGGACTTGATCCAATTGCTAGAGATGAAATTTTAGATATACTTCATGAAATTAAAAATAACGGTGGAAGCGTATTAATTTCTTCTCATATTGTTGAAGATTTAGAAAGAATTTGTGATCAAATAGTTTTTATTCATGAAGGTAAAATCATATTAAATTCTTCTAAAAATGAACTTTTAAATATGTATGATTATTTTAAAGTAGATAATGCAACATGGGAAAATTTAAATAAAGAATTTGTTATTAAATATAAAAGATTTAATGATGATTATATTGAATTTATTACTCTATCAGATAAATATGATTTAGAAAATAAAAGAAGAGCTAATCTTTCAGAGATTATGATTCTAATTATTAGAGGTAAGAAACTATGAAAGGTTTATTATTAAAAGAATTTTACAATTTAAGAATGGTATTTGTTATCTATCTTTTGGTAGTTATTTTTCTTTGTTTTTTAGCTTTTAGTGATGGAAATGTAATAAATGAACCAACTCAAGATGGAAGTTTACCTAGTGTTGAAGAAATGTGTAGAAATGGAATTTATTTACTTATGCCTTTAATGTTTATCGGAGGATTTTATCCAGGAAATATGCTAATTTCTTCATATAGTTTTGATGAAAAATCACATTGGACTCCATTTATTCTTTCGGTTGGTGTTAAAAAAAGTAAAGTTTTATTATCAAAAGTTTTACTTCATCTTATTGCTACATTTATTTTATTAATCCCATTTTTAGTAGCTTTATTTGTTATGGATGCACCATTTGATATAAGTATTTATGTAGGATTAATTTTAACATTTTTAGCATCATGCTTATTTTCAGGTTCGATGTCTCTATTTATGTGTTCGGCTATTGGAAGTAGTAAAGCACTTGTTTTAAGTTCTATATTTTCATTTTTAACTACCCTTATTCCTATGGGAGTTATTTTAATTCCAACAGTTATGGAAGGAATGATTTCTTATTTATGGATATTTGGAATAATTAACTTTTTTGTTTTCGGATTATTAATGTATATATTATTCTTCTTTTTAGCACTTTTAATGTTTAAAAAGAGAGATTTTTAACCTTTTAATAATATCTATTAAATAAAAAATAGATGGATTTACCATCTATTTTTTACTTTTTCTAAAAAACCAACAGCATCTTTAAATATAACTTCTTTATTATCTTTAGTTTTAATTTTTCCATTAAATTTACCAAATATTTGATGTTGGAAAGAGGCAATTAATAAAGCGTTAGTATCTTCATGTCGATCTAAAATAGGAGTAAAAGTAAGATCAATATCTTTATTTTGAGAATAGAGTTTAATTGGACCTAAGAAATCTTCTTTTCCGTTTTTCTTTGTAAAATAAAATTTAACATCATCTAATTTATAAGCATCTTTATTAATAAAGAGCATATTTTCACTAGCTTTAGAGGTATCTCCAAACCCATAACCTAGGTTAAATCCTTTATAAGTATCGCCTTCTTTTAAAGATAATGAAGCCCAATACCAAGTATTTTTATAAGTCCAAACACCCCTACCCCAATCTAAAACAGCGACTCCGTCTTTAATTGAATATAATTTATCGCCTAATTTAAAATAGCCATTAGATAATAAATTATTTATTTTTTGATTATAATAAAAATGTTTTTTCTTTTTAAAAGGTGTGGCGATAACCATCGATTTATTAGTAGTAGAAGTTAAAATAATATCAGCATCTAAATCTTTATTGTTATAAAAATTTTTAATTGAAGCTTTTATTTCTCTATTGTTTCCATTATTTAAAAAAGTTAATGAAAAATCTTTTGAAGAATAAACAACATCCCCAATTTCACTACTTGAAGGGAGATTTAATTTTCCAAAACTAAAAAATTTTATTTTAGATTTAGTTTTAAATCTTTTTCTAATTAAATCGACAACTGAAACCGAAACAAGTGAAAAAATAGAACAATCAGAAATAGTAAAACATATAACATAATCTTTTAAAAAGACTGCATAATAATCCCACTCTTTAATTCTACTTTTTAATCCTACAATATCTTTTCTTTTATATTTTTTAATTAAGGAAGTCGAGTAGCCGGCTTCATATAAATTACCCTCATAATCTAATAAGCGGCCTTCTTTTAATTCATTTTGCTCCATTTATTTCTCCTTTTTCTTATAATAGCTGAATAAATTTAAAAACATATATGAATACATAGTTTTTGAATAAAGAACTGGAGTTCCATATAAAGGAACTGCCTCTTTTTTAGCATGCTTTGCTAAATATGCAATATCATCTTTTAAAATTACTCTTATATTAATATTATATCCATATTTAATGGTTAAATTATCGATATATTCAATAATTTTTAAGGCATTGTCTCTTTTGTTGTTGGTTTTTTGAGCTAAAGACAAATAAATAGCTAGATTTGATAATTTTTTTAAGGCCGATTTATTATATAAATACGTTTTTAAAACTAATGGCAAGATAATTGCGTTAGTTTTAGCATGATTTAAGTTATATTTATAAGATAAAGCATGAGACAAGGCGTGGACATTTCCTACTCCTTTATAAGAAAAAGCATAACCTGCTAATGTAGAAGCTTTAAATAAATTAATTTTTGAGTTTACATCGTTATTATTTATGGCATTTTCTAAATTCTCATAGATTAATTTAATTGCTTTTAAGGCGTATCCATCATATTTTTTATTTTTATAAACATTTAAATAACTTTCTAAGGCATGAGTTAAAGCGTCCATTACACTATTAACTAAGTTTTCTTTTGATAAAGATGAAACAAATTCTTCCCCAATACAGATATAAGAAGGCAATATTTTATTTGATGTTATTGAGCATTTTTTATTATTAAAGGTAATAACACTTGCCCAAGTGACTTCACTTCCACTAGCCGGAGTAGTAGGGATCGCGATTAAAAATGGAATTTTCTTTTTTACCTTTAATAAACCAGAATATTTATTTAAAGGTTTTTTATTATTTATTAAAATTCCTACCGATTTAGCTAAATCAATTACTGATCCTCCTCCAATTGCTAAAATTGAATCGCAATTATTATTTGCATATTCATTTTTAGCTTTTTTAACTAGATTTTCATCTGGATTAGGACTAGTTTTTTCAAATATATAATATGAAATCAATGAATCTTTAAACAAATCATCAATAAATTCGTTTTTTAAATGATTATATTTAAGAACGAATACTTTTTTAAAATTATTTTCTTTATATTTATTTACTACATCTTTTAATGATGAGAGTTCTTCTATTTTTTTATAAAAAATAAATTTTTCGAAAAAAGATACAAAAAAATTATAGATACGAACAAAAAATTTATGAAAATAATTTTCTTTATCGGTAAAGAAATTATGATCAAGTTTAGAGAGTATTATTAAAGAAGCGACTTGATCATCTTTTAAGTATCTAATTTTTATTCTTTCTCCGTTTTTTAAATAAATAATAAAATTTGAAGTAGTTAAAAATGATGAAGGAACATTGTAAATTGTAAAAATATCATCGTATTTTATATCTAATGTCTTTCTGATTTTATTAATTTTTAAATAGTTTTCTTCTAATATTAATAATTTGCTAGGAGTAAAAAGAAAATTTAATAACCATATTAAAAATAAGAAAGTGAAAATAGCTAAAACTATTTCAATTATTAAATTTAAGGTCAAAAATTCAACTGTTAATGAATATAAATTTAAAATTAGAAATAGAAGTACTAATAAAAAACAAAACAACGGAAATAAGACGCCGCTTTTAGATTTTTTAAATTCTTTTTGCATAAAATAAGTATATCAAAAATAAAGAAGTTATTTACTTTATTAATTGATATAATTGTGCTGATGAAAAAAATTAAACGATTTTTATTGATATTTTTAACTTTATTTTTAACTTGTTGTAATTCAATACCTCATTTTGATATTGACCCATCTTTAGATTATTCTTCTTTTGAGGAATATTATTTAGATTCGATAAATAATTTATATAAAAAAGAAGAAGTAACCTATGGAGTTTATTTATATCGAGTTGATTGTCCTACCTGTGAAGAAAATAAAAACGCTTTATTAAATCATTTAAATGAATATAAAAACGGAAATAAACATTTTAAAGTTTATTTATATAACACGGTTAGATTAAGGAGTGAAAATGCGACTTATATTGATAAAATGATGAGCGTAGAAGAAACTAAAGAGGCTATGATAAATAAGAATATATCTACTTTAGAAGACACAATTATTAATTCAGTCCCTTCTTTATATGTTGTGAATAATGGTGTTTTATATGATTATATCGCCGGAGGAGTTGAAGTTGCTGAATTTTTAATTAATACAAATTTAGATTCAAGAAGATATGAAGAAATAAATAATTCCTTTTTTTCTTCTATTGAAGAATTTTATACATTTGATTATAAAAAATATTATATTTATTTATATTTTGAAGCTTGTCCACATTGTTTTAAAATTAAACCAAACATTATTTCTTATTTAGAATCAGAAAAAGCTAAAGAAGTGCCATTATTTACTTTTAATATTTATTCTTCAAATAGTGAAGAAGGCGAAAATATAAGAAATAAATTTAAAGTTCCGCTTAATGTTTCTTCAACTGATGAATTTAAAAAATATATTGAAGAAAATATTGAAAACAAGGTCAATAAAATCGAGGATACATATTTTAGATATGTACCTTCTTTATATGAAATTAAGGATAATGTTTATTCAAATTGTTTTGTAGGTGAAAACGAGATTATTACTTTTCTTGGTTAAGACTCTCTTCTTTTATAATATCGTTAAAAAAATTAGCGATTGAAGTATTAAAATATTTGGAATCATCTAAATCAGGATATAAAACATTAAAAACATGGATTGCTTTTTCGTTATCTAAATTAATAAATTTGTGTTTTATTGCATATCTATTTGCATCATCATTTAATAATATTGATTGGAAAGCATATAAAGTGTCTCCTCTCGAAGTTAAAATTAAAATTGGAGGGAAACCATTGGTAGTTGGAAAGATATCGTTAGGATCAGTATGTTTATATATTTTTCTATATTTAAAAAATGCTCCATATAACATTCTTTTAATGCCGTGTCTACAGATTAGTGTAATAAATTTATGGTCAGGAAAATCTCCTAAATCTTTTAAGTAGCAGGTTGCATGATTTAAGGCAATTCCTTTAATTTTTATATTATTTTTATTGAAAATTTTATATAAACCACCATATTTTTCATTGTTTTGAATAATTGCAGTATATAAAAAAGTTAATTCTCCACCCGCACTATCACCGGTAATAAATAAATTGTCCATATCTAAATGATATTTATTTTTATTTGTTAAAAGGTGATTAACTAAAAAATGAATTTCTTGAAGTTGGTTAATAAGTTTAGCTTTATAAGCTAATGTATAAGATAAAGAAACGACATTATAGCCAAGTTTTGCTAGATGATAACAAAAATTATCGTTTAAATCTTTATCTCCATAAGCCCATCCTCCCCCATGAATATCTAAAATAACTGGGCGAGCTATCTCTTTTTCATCATAATAAATATTAAATTTTAAACTTAGCGATAAATATTTAATATTTGTATTCGTAGGAAAGTCGATTTCAAATTCTTTTTTAATTATATTTTCAGGCTTAATTTCCTTATTTTTTATTTTTTTATCGCCTTCATCAGCTTTTTCCCAAATCATATTGAATATTTTTTTAAAAATTAAAAAAACCATACTTATTTTCCTTATTATTAAAACAATATTTATTATAGTGATTTCTTTTTTCGATTTATAAAAAAATTTGTCTAAAATATTTAGAAAAGAAATTATGTTTAAAATGTTAAGAAAAAATAATTACTAAATACTTTAAAATTTATGTTAAAGTAATTTACTAGTTATGGAAGAAAAAGAAACAAAGAAAGTTATTGATATATATCCTTCAAGAGTTAGACGAAGAGTATTGGCTTTTTTAGCCGATATTTTTGTTAGTACGATTCTTTCAATTATCTTATTTGAATTAGTCGTTTTTCAAATTGCTCGACCAATTATAAATTTTGATGGATTAGTATCAAAAAACGAAGAATATCAAGAAAAAATATATGATTTATTATACGATTATGAAATTTTATATTTTGATTATGATGAAAACGAAAATATTTCGAAATATACACTTTCTCCTGCTTTAGAAGATACCTATTATCATTATGTTAATTATTTAGTTAATGATGAAGATGAATCTTTAGTTAAATATGAAGTTTTTTATAAGTATTTTGTTGATATTAAAGTAAATGGAGATGTTGAAGAAGTAAATACTTTATATAAACAATATGCTTTGAAATATTTTGATACTTCTAAAACAACATCTTTAGGAACCTATCCTTTAAAAGATGAATATAAAGAAGAATTTAAACATAATTATATTGAAGATGATGAGATGTCAATTCAGGGATATGAAGATTATAATTCCTTTTTAAATGATTCATTTTTACATCTTTATAATGAGATATTTAATGATATTAAAAAAAATGATCTTACATCTAAAGATGGTACTTATACATATTCTTTTATAAGAAATAGTATCGATGATATGGATAAAACAATTAATAATGTTTATATTATTTGTTCATATATTGCATTTTTAATTTCAAATATTATTTTATTTTTAATCTATCCAATGTTTAATGAAAAAAGAGTTAGTTTAGGAGAAAGAATTTTAAAACTAGAACGAATTAGCCGCAAAAATATGGAATATATTTCTAGAGGGATGATTATAAATATTTTTCTTCTTAAAATGATTGATTCATTGTGTTTATTATTTTTTATCCCAGTTTTAAGAATTGGATTTGCTTATATTTTTGCTCTTCCTATTTTATATTTACCTTCCTTAATTGCAATTATTATTGCTTTAATTAATTTGGCTATTACACTTGTTACAAAATTAAATACATCTTTAAAAGAAATTACTACCGATTCAATAGTAGTAGATAATGACTCTTTAAATAAATATTATGAAAAGATTAGTTAAAATATGGAAAAAGAAATAAATAATGAGATAAATAGTAATAAAAAAAGAATTGAAGTAACTTATTATCAAGCAAGATTTACTCAAAAATGTGGAGCGATATTATTAGATTTTGTTGTTTTTGTTTTGCTTGCTATAGCTATATTTATTGGTGTTAAAGCCATCGTTGATAATAATTCCTATTATCAAAAAATTGATATGAAATACGATGAAGCAAGATTAGCTTCTTCTTTATATGTTTATAATGAAGAAATTGATAGGGTTGAAGATATCGTTACTTTTATAAATCGAGATGAAGATATGGCTGCAAGTCAAAAAGAGTCTTTTTTAGTTGACCATATTTATGCTTTTTTTGATTCTATCCCTGAATATAAAGAGGAACTAGCCGAAGAATATGAAAATTTTATTTTAAATCCTGATTATAAATATAACGGCTATTCTTATTTTATTAAAAATGAAAACGGGGATATTGTTAAAAACGATGAATATCCTATTCCAATTACTCAATATATTGAAAATATTTATAAACCTTATGTTGATAATATTGCTTTAGCAGAATTTTTAATTAAAACACCTGATGTTTTAGATTATCAAAGATATCAATCAAACATGCTTTTATTTTTAGAAATTCCTTTAGGAATTATTTTATCCTCAATTATTGTTTGGTATATTCTTCCATTATGTTTTTCTAGAGGAAAAAAATCACTAGGTCGATTAGCTTTTAGAATTGGCTTATTAGGAAGTGATAACCTATCTTTAAGAGTTGGAAAATTTACTATTCGCTTTGTTATTTTCTTGTTTTTAGAGGTTATTTTAAGCGCTTTTACTTTATGTATTCCTTTAATTATTTCACTTTCAATGTCGGCTTTTAGTAAAAAAAGACAAAATTTTCATGATTATATGTTAGGGATTCGAGAGATTGATACCTATCAATCTAAAATTTATAAAGATAAATTTGAACTTATTAAAGGAGAAAGCGATACTCCAGTGATAGATTTTAGTATGAAAAGATAAAAAAACAATAAATTATTGTAAAAAATACTCGAATTTTATCGATTTTTAAGCAAATTTATAATTTTAAAATTTTCTTTAAAATTTAATCTTATATGTTGTTTTTAGAAGATTATTTTTATACAATATTGCTATGAAATTTAAAAGGTTAGCAACAGGTTTTTTGTCGCTTCTATTAGGACTAAGTATTTGCTCATTTACTTCAAAGGGCGGCAATGACGAGAATGTTGAAAATGACAACATAGTTTTAAATAATGAAAATATAGAAGATATTGGAACTTTAAATGAAGATTTAGAAGTTCAACTTAGAAATTATGCCGTTACTGATATAACTGCTTCATTCCAAGTCCTTATTTCTTTTAAAGAGGATGCTGATTTAACTCATAATTATTATGTTGGTTATTTCGGCGAAGGAGAGATGTATCTTCCTGGGTCCTTAAGATTTTATGTAGAAGATAGTAATGGGGATATCGTTAGAAGAAGCGCTCCTTTAAATAAAGTTCAAGAATTAAATAATTATGATGGTATTGGTTCTTCTCTTGGATCAACAAGTTTAAGCACTTTCTGTGATATACCGGTTGCTGCTGGAGAAACAGTTTTGTTTGAAAGAGGCGTTCAATTATTCAATGTTTTTTATTATGATAGAGAAACACGTACAGCTGATTTTGAAAATCCAACTTATGCTGATTGTACCTATAATTTAATTGTAAACGATTACTACCCTACTAATTATAATGTCCATGATTTCTTTAAATTAGAATATACAGGCGCCGCTACATTCTCAAATTTTGGTGCTTTCTCTTTTTCAGTTGAAGATTATGGAATTGAATTATATCCAGATTTAACTTCTCAAACATCAAGAGCATATCGTACAAATGAATCTGATCTTGAAGACGGATTGTTATATATAAAATCATCTTTATCATTTGGCGGAGATACCGCATTCAATATTTATTATAAAGATGGAAGTAGTGAAATAATTGAATCTACTTCAAAAAATTATGAAATTACTAACGGTGGCGAGGTTGTTTTATTATTCGAAGGCGTTGATATAAACGAAGTTGAAAATATTGAAATTTACGACATTTATTATCAATTAGTTATATTTAATACCGAAACAAATAGTTCAATTTCAAGAACTAATTTCTCTCAAAGATTTGGAAAAATTTATACTTATATGGTTGATTTAGTTGATACTAATGGAAATCCAGTTTCTGAAATTGATGATAATGATTTTTCTATAAATTTTGATTTAATCGTTGGATTAATCTTTGGAATTTCTACTTTAATCTTCTTTGGAATTGTTATACCTTCCTATTTCTATTTAAAGAAGAAAAATAGAAATGATGAATTTAAGAGAATGAACACTAAATCCTATGTTACAACCGCTACTTATGGCTATTTATGTATTGAATCTTTACTCTTACTCATAACATTTATTACGATTAGAGCTACTTCGTTCAATAATGCATTAACAGTTTTCAATCCAAATGACACATATATTATTGTATTTGGAGTTGCGTCAATTATTCTTGTTGGTTATTTTATTAGATATTTCATCATTATGGTTAAAAACCATCGTGAAAAGAAAAGAAGAGACCAACTTAATATCAACCAAGATGTTATTGATGATGGCACGTTAATTGTTCGTAAATAAGGAGAAAGTTATGGAAATCAAATTAAAAGGTTTAACAAAAATATTCCCTGGAAATCCAAAAAAACATATTAAGGATACAGTCGCTGTTGATGATTTCGATTTAGCCGTTCCAGATGGTAAACTCGTTGGTTTACTTGGACCTTCTGGATGTGGAAAATCAACAACCCTTTATATGATTTCTGGTTTACAAACACCTACTAGTGGTGAAGTTTGGTTTGGCGAAGAAGAAGTTACTAATCTTTCTCCAGAAAAAAGAGGAATTGGTTTAGTTTTCCAAAACTATGCTCTTTATCCTCATATGACTATTTATAAAAACGTCGAATTCCCATTATTAAATTTAAGAGTCGAAGTTCCACTTGTTACTTTCTATGATTATCACATTGTTTATACATACGAAATGAAAGATGATGACCATATTGAAGGAATTTTAAGATCAACTAAAACATTAATGGGCAAAATTGGTATTTCCAAAAAAGGATTTAAAGTTAATTACACTTTAAATGGGAAAGAATTAACTTTAAATGTTGACCTTATTAATCAAAATAGTAAAAACAAAGAATTATTCTTGGATAATTTCCCAAGAATTATTACTCCAAAAACAACTGATGTTAGTGAAAAACAATCATCCGATGCTCTTTTTGATGCAAAGATGAGATATACATATTCTTTAGATAGCTCAAAAAAGATTATTAATGGACAATTCGTATTTGAACTTTCTACTGAGAAAGAAAACAGTACAATTTTAATTGCTGATATATTAGATTTTATTAGAACTCATGGCTTTAAAATTACTTATTCACCTTCTTATGAAAATAAAGGGAAAACAGTTTTAATTGTTTCTTTGAATAACCAAGTTGAAAGTAAGGCAAAAGAAGTTTTAGATGCAGTTAAAGAAAAATTTAATTGTGAAGGATTTATAAGAATTGATAGTGTTGATAGTAAAGAAATTGGAAAAACTTTATATAACGCACTTAAAAAATATGCAACTCATGTTAAAGAGTTGTCAGCTTATGATGATAATGGCGATACACAATTCTATTTCTTAATTAAAAAATTAAAAGAAGAAGAAATTGAAGAAGTTAAAAACGTTGTTCATCAAACTTTTGATATTAAAAAAGAAGATATTAAAACAAGCGTTGCTTTAGCTTATAGAAAATTAACTGCTAATGAAAGAAGAGATATTGTTCATGAAACAGCAAAACTTGTTCAAATTGAAGAATATTTAGAAAGAAAACCTGCTCAACTTTCAGGTGGACAACAACAAAGGGTTGCTATTGCTAGAGCCTTGGTTAAGAAACCAAAAGTTTTATTACTCGATGAACCTCTTTCTAACTTAGACGCTCGTTTAAGATTACAAACTAGAGAAGAAATTAGAAGAATTCAACAAAATACAGGTATTACAACCGTTTTCGTTACACACGACCAAGAAGAAGCAATGTCTATTTCAGATCAAATTGTCGTTATGAAAAATGGCGTCAAACAACAAGTTGATTCACCTCAAAATGTTTTTAATAATCCAAAGAACTTATTCGTTGCTCAATTCTTAGGAAATCCTCCAATCAATGTCTTTAAAGGATATGTTAAAGATAAAGGGATTTATATTGGAGATGATTTAATTTATAAGACAACTAGCGAAATTTCAGATCAAGAAGTTTTTGTAGCTATTAGACCTGAAGGTTTTACTTTAACTAGTGAAGATAATGAAGTTTTACATGCTGAAGCTGAAATGGTTCAAGTTTTAGGTAGAGATATTTCCGTCATCGCTAAAAACGAACATTGTTTAACTCCAACTTTCAAAGTTATTGTTCAACACAGTGATAATAATTTAGTTGGGCCTATTAAACTTAAAGTTGAACCTCACAAATTATTTATTTTCGACCATATGAGCGAAGAGAGAATATATATCGATTAAGGTAAAGATAAATGGAAAACAACAATGTTTTAAAGGAAGAATTATCATTATCTCGAAATCAAATATTTGACGGGAAGAAAGAATCATATCTTTCTAAATATGATGAAAGTAAAGATGTAATTGTTCATTTCGTTTCAAGAAAAAAACTTAACGAAAAATTTAAAGTCGGTGGTGTTTTGGATAATGAACAATCAAACAACTGGAAAGCTTGGCTTTATCTTGCTCCAGTCCTTGTTTTGATGGCCATTTTCTTAATTTATCCATTAATTAATACACTCGTCATTTCATTCATGAGTAATTATAACTATGTTACTGGTGATTTTGATGGTTTTACATTAGATAATTTTGGAGCAATTTTAGGATTAAGTGATATTAATGGCTATCGAGATAATCGTTTGATGGATTACGGTTTTATTAATACATTTATCATTACTTTTTTAACTGTTCCATTATCACTTGTTATTGCTTTACTTATTTCTGTTTTATTAAATTCATTAAAATGGTTCCAAAAAGTATATCAAGTCGTATTTTTCCTTCCTTATGTTACTAATACAATCGCTATTGGTATGGTCTTCAGTGTCCTTTTTGATAGACAAGGTATTATTAACTATATTTTTGGAAGTGATATAACTTGGATTTATGGTGCAGATAGGTGGGTAGCAATGGTTCCACTTTGCATTTATATTGTTTGGTCTTCATTACCATTTAAAATCTTAATTCTTTTAAGTGGTTTGCAAGGTGTTGATAAACAATATTATCAAGCTGCAAAGATCGATTCGACTCCAAAATGGAGAGTATTACTTAGAATTACTGTTCCTGCTTTATCCCCACAAATTCTTTATTTAATGGTCACATCATTTATTGGCGCATTTAAGGAATATAGCTCAATTGTCGCATTATTTAATGGTCCAGGAACATCAACTGGTAGTTATAATATGTATACAATCGTTTACTATATTTATGATAACTTAAATACTAACACCTCTTTAGCTGCTGCAGCTGCTGTTATTCTTTTCGTTATCATTCTTATTTTCACCTTCTTACAACTCTGGCTTTCTAAGAAGAGAGTTCATTATTAGGAGGAAAGAGATATGACAAAGACTGAAAATTTAAAAGAATATATTAATTTCTACGAAGATAAAGAACTTGATGCAGACATTTCTATTGTTATTAAAGAAGGTAATAGAAGTGTTGATTCAATTAGAAAAAGAGAAAAAGTTACTAGAATTATTTTAACTATACTTTTATATATCGTTGTTACATTCTTAGCATTTTTAATGGTTTTCCCATTTTATTGGATGATTATTACATCCTTAAAGAATAATAATGAGATTATTAGTCCTCACCAAACATTCTTCCCAACGATTGTTATGTGGTCTAACTATGTTTATGTTTTTAATCATTTTAACTTTGTTACATATATGATTAATACAATTGTTGTCGCAATTTTCTCAACAATAGGTACATTAATTACTACTATTTTTGGTGCTTTTGCTTTTGCAAGATTAAACTTCAAAGGAAGAGAAGCGTTATTTATGGTGTTTTTAATGACAATGATGATTCCGGGCGAAATGATGGTTATTTCTAATTATATTACAGTTGCCGCATTTGGCTGGATTGGTGAAAACGCAACTCTTTTAGATGCTTATTTATCAATGATTGTTCCTTTCTGGGTAAGCGTTTTCTATATTTATTTGCTTAGACAAAACTTTAAGCAAATTCCAAATGAACTATATTTAGCTGCTAAGGTTGATGGCAAGAGCGATTGGTCATTCTTATGGAAGGTTATGGTTCCTCTTGCAGCCCCAACGCTAATTTCTATAACTATTTTGAAATTCATGGGTACATGGAATTCATATGTTTGGCCAAATTTAGTTGCTAACAGAGATGAATTTAGACTTATTTCAAATGGTTTAAGAGGAAGTAGTTTCGTTGATGCAGAATCTGGCAGAGTCGAATATGGTTATCAAACTGCAGCTACCGTCCTTGTTACGGTCCCATTATTCTTACTATTTGTTTTCTTTAGAAAGTACATTATGAGGGGCGTTGGACGTGCTGGTATAAAAGGATAAAATGGAGGTCTTAATTTTAAGATGAAAAAAAGATTATTAGCTATAGGTGTTTTAGCATTAAGTGTAGCAGGTTTAGCAGGTTGTCAAGATGGTGGCAAAACTGCTGTCGATGGCGGTATTATTACCGAACCAACAACTATTTATTTATGGACAACAGCTGGCGATGAAAGCCAAACAATCTTAAATAGATGGGTTGAAGAATTTAAAGAAGTTGAACCAAACGTAACAGTTGTTAACGTTAAACAAAGTGGTGGATACGATGATCTTGAAAATATGATTATTACTGGTTTTACAGGTAATAACTATCCAGATATTGCTTATTGTTATCCAGATCACGTCGCAGATTATATTGACTATGGTAAAGCAGTAAGATTAGACGATTTTATTAATGATCCTGTTTATGGTTGGGATGAAAAAGATGATTTTGTTCCTGCTTATGTAGCTGAAGGTGAAGAATATATTGTTGAAGGAACATGGTCACTTCCATTCTCAAAATCAACCGAAGCAATGTTCTATAATGAAGACGTTCTTATTGGTCTTGATTTAAGTAGTGTTGATCCATCAATCAATGGTGGAAACCCAATCAACCATGAATATTTAAATAATCTTACATGGGAAGAATTATTCAATAAATTATGTCCAGCAATTCTTCAATATGATGAAAAAGAAAATATTATTGAACCATGTGATGATGGTGTTACAAGAGTCTTTGGTTATGATAGTGATGACAACTTATTCATTACATTAGCACATCAATATGGATTACCATATACAAGTGTTAAAAATGGTAAAGGTAGTGTTGATTTCAATACTCCAGAAATGAAAGAAATCATGACTACATTCCATGATGCTTATGAAAAAGGTTATTTCATTACAAAAGGTGCTAACGAAGATCAATATGTTAACTATCTTTCAACCGCTAACCAAATCTTATTCTCAGTTGGTTCAACTGGTGGTATTACTCACCAATTCTTAGATACAAACCCATTCAATATTGGCGTTGCTAGAATTCCTCAAGCAGAAGGTGGAACACCTTCAACAATTTTACAAGGTCCAAGTATGTGTATCTTAGATCATGGTGATGAAAATAGAAAATTAGCATCATGGTTATTCTATAAATTTATGACAGAAGCAGATAATACTCTCGAATGGGGCTTAAGTTCAACTGGTTATTATCCAATTAGATTAAGTAACCTTGAAGATCCAGATTATCTTGCAGCTGCTGATGAAGATGCAACACAAGATGCATCGCTTGAAAAATTAATTGCTAGAGGTTTAAATTACTACTCAACAGTTACAGATACATTATTTACATCTCCAGCATTTAAAGGATCATCAACAATTCGTGTCCAAGTTGGCGGATTATTAACTCAATGTTTATTACAAGATCCAAGTAACTTCGATAAATTATTTGATGATGCTGAAGCTGCTTCAAATTTAGCACTTTAATTCTTAAATAAATAAGAAAAACACTTAAAAATTATTAGGTAAAACGGAGGCGATAAAATGAAAAGAAAAAACATAAAAAATATATTTACTTCTATTCTTTTATGCGCCTCCTTTCTCCTTTCTTCATGTAATAATTCTTCTAATAGTGAAAGTGAGAAAAACAAAGTTATTTTTTGGCATACATTTGGTCAAGATATTGAAACTGTTGTAAGTAATAAAATCGAACAATTTGAAGAATTATATGAAGAAGAAAATGGAGTTGATATTGAAATTGAACTTGAATATCAAGGTGGATATGATGAAATTTTAGATAAAGTCAAAAGAGGGTTTGCTGTAGGAAATATACCTACTATAGCAGTTGCCTATCCTGACCACGTCGCTGATTATTTAGCATTAGAAGATGAAAATAATTCATGGGTTTATAATCTTGAAACATTTTTTAATGACGAAGAAGTCGGTTTTGATAAACAAGAATATTTAAACCCTTCTCTAAAAGGGACTGAAGATTTTGTACCTTCCTTTTTAGAAGAGGGTTCACAATACATTAAAGAAGGTGTTTATTCACTTCCTTTAATGAAATCAAGTGAAGTTTTACTTTATAACGTTGAATTATTATCACTTGTAATGAGCGAATATGATTCTTCAATAACAAATATTGAAGAGTATATGAATAATATAACTTGGGATGAATTTGTAGATCTTCTTAGATTTATTGCAAGTGATTTAAATCATTTTGGTGATGGATTAATTACTCCTTTAGTTTATGATAGCGATGCTAATTTATATATTGCTCAATCTTATCAAAGAAATATTCCTTATGTTTCAATGAATAACGGGAAAGGAAGTATAGATTTTAATAATGATGAAGCAAAGAAAATGGTACAAGAATTAAAAGATATGTATGATGAGGGACTATTTTTAACTAAAGGTACTAATAATAATGAATATGGCAGCGATACTTTTGTAAATATGGAAGCAATCTTTACAGTTGGTTCAACTGGAGGAGCTGGTTATAACGACCCAGGTGCTGCTGGATTTACAGTAGGTATTGCAAAAGTTCCACCAGCAACTAGTGACCCTGCTTATCAAAAATATGTTTCTCAAGGGGTCACATTAACTTTATTAAAAAAT
>CALVMY010000018.1 GCA_944349405.1 uncultured Bacilli bacterium
TTCAAAAATAGTGTAAGTGGATAAATCTTTTTAATTCCTTCTTCATTATCCAATCCTTTTAATTGCGTGATGAGAATAAGAGAAGATGTTGATAGCACGCTAAAAGCGACAATAAAAATATTGCTTATTTGATTTACCTGTCCTATAGCGTTGGTGGCTTGAGGTACACCAGCAAACATAAATTGATTAACATAGCCAATACCGACGCCTAAAATCAGTTCGATAAAAACTGGAACAGCCAATTTGATGACTTCTTTATTGCGAGAGAATAAGCTAAATAGAGGAAACTTTTGTTTTTTCACAAGTAATAATTCTATATTCTAAAACTAGAATAACAAGAGTTTTTTGCATGTTGTTTGCAAATTGTATTTTGTCATCTAATAAGTTGAGAAATATTTATAAAATATTAGATGATATGAAATATGCTCTCATCTCAGGCGCTTCAAGCGTATTAGCTAAAGAAGTAATTAATCTCATTGAAGATGATTATTTTATTTTTGCCGTAATTGAAAACTCTCCAAGGATTAGAAGAGTCGGGCTCAATAGAACTGGTCATTGGGAAATAGTCGACAAAAAGGAAGATTAAGTAGGTTTTCCTAGGCATTAAAGGCGTTCGCTTTCCAATTTGGAGGGCATTTAAGGCGTTTTCCAAACACATTTATTAGTTAAAATTTAATTTACTTTAATTCCAAGATAATTTTTAGATAACTCTTCCATATTTAAAGGAGAGTTATTTTTTATAAATTCGTAATAATTGACAATTAAATCTTTACCTTCACCAACACAAGATAGAAGTTTTTTTGTTATTACTTCATCACTTTCTTTACATTTTAAATTGTCTTCAAAAGGCACAAGGATATTATTAAAAGATTGAGCTTTTAATATTTTTAAAAGAAAATTGACGATTTTTCTTTGGAATTTGTGTGGCAAAACAATTACTTTACCAATTAGTTTCATTTCTTTAATTGATTTTTTAGCATCTTTAAAGGAGATATTAAAATATTGAGCAAGAATTTTGGCTGTTTCTTCTTTATAAATAAAGTGAGATGTAAGATTTTCTTTTAAAGGATTTTTATTATTTAATTTTAAGATATGACGATCTAAAGATGATTCAATTTCATAATGCGAAGCATTTTCTTTAGGAATATAATCTTCAACTAATGGATGACAATTCATATCTAAGACATAATGACACAAAAAACCAAATAAATATGATAATTCTGCATCTTTTTTATTACCTTTTAAATATATTTCTTTTGCTTTTAAAAAGAAATCTAAAGCTTTTTCATCGTGCAAATTATTTCCGTAGGTATTAATCTCATTCTTTTTAAAAGGATTGCAATAAAAAAGTACATCCGGTCCATGCAAACCAATTTCAAATTCATTTAAATTATTGTTAATAATAGAATAAATCACTTCATTTTCTTTAATCTTCTCTTTAATTAATTCACCATAGTAATAGTGTGCGTAATTTGCTGGCATAATCTTACCTCCACTTTTATATAATAAAACAAAATTGATTATTTATTTACCAAATATATTTTAAATACTATATATAATTAAATACTTAGGGTATTTAATTAAAAAGGATTCACCCAACCCGTTCATAGAACAAGAAAGAGACGAAGATTATTTTTTTACATATTTTGTGATAAAATTAATAAAAAATTAATATTAGTAATAGCATTTATGAGTTGGGAAGAATTTTGGGAATTATGTAAAACATGGATTGAAGAAAATGCGATTGCAATAATTATTGCTTTTCTTTTTCTTGTTGTTGGAATATTTGTTATTAAACTTATAATGCTTATTATCAAAAGAGCTTTTAATAGGAATAAAAAAATGGAAAAAATTACAATTTCATTTTTTACTTCGGTTATTAAAATAGTTCTTTATATCTTGCTTTTATTAATTGTAAGTCAAATGATTGGAATTCCTATTGCAGGATTTGTTTCTTTATTGTCAATTGTTGGTTTAGCTATTTCTTTAGCAATTCAAGATACGCTCGCAAATTTATTTAATGGATTAATTCTTGTTTCGACCAAACCATTTAAAACTGGTGAATATGTTCAAATTGGCGATGAAGAAGGGAAAGTTTTATCGATTAATACAATGACTACGACATTATTAACCGTTGATAACAAAGAGGTAATTATTCCAAACTCAACCGTCGCTAAAGAAGAAATTATTAATTATGATAGAACTGGTGAAAGAAGATTAGATTTAAAATTTGACGTTGCTTATTCTAGCGATATAAAAAAAGTTAAAGAAGTTATTCTTAATGTCATTAAAAGTGATGGAAGAGTTTATTTAGATAAACAAATAGTTGTTGCAATTGATTCTTTTAATGATTCTTCGATTACATTTGTTTCAAAATGTTGGTGCGATAGTGAAGATTACTGGGATTTAAAATATTTATTTAATGAATTAATTTTTAATGAATTTAAAAAGAACAACATCTCTATTCCGTTTGATCAACTTGAGGTTAGACTTCTTAATGATGAAATAAAATCTCCAATTGATGAAACACCTTTACAAACAAGAGTCGAAAAAGTTAGAAGCGTTAAAAAAGATAATAATTTTATCACTAAAATAGAACAAAAAGTTGAACCTAAAAAAAGAAGAGCAAAGAAAAAATAAAAAGTTGCCGTTTAGCAACTTTTTATTTTTGTTAAGTATTTGTATTTGTTTCAATATTAGAATTATCTTCAGTTTTATTTTTATCTTTTAATAATAAAGGTTCATTAATTTTCATCGCTTTAATAAATATAATTGCTCCGATAACTACAAGAATTGATAATGGGATAATTCCAAAATTCGATGAATGAGAAGAGACAAATTCATTACTTGAAGAAGCACATATTGTATTGATTACAGAATATAATAATGTTCCTAAAAAAGAAGCTCCTTTGCCAAATGAATCATATAAAGAGAAGAATTCCCCACTATCCTTTTTATCAATAATTTTAGTTAAATAACTTCGAGACATTGATTGAATTCCACCTTGGAATAATCCAACAAAAACAGCTAAAACATAGAACATCCAAGTTTCCGAAATAAATATTCCAAAAACTGTAATAAATAGATAGCCACCGATACACCATAAAATTAGGTGATCACTACGATATTTTTTTGATAATTTTGCTATAACAATACAAGCAGGGAATGCAATAAATTGAACCATAACTAAAGCAATCAAAGCCTGGACTTGGTCAACTCCTAAGGAAGTAGAAATTTTCATTGCTAAATCAATGATTGAATAAACTCCATCGATATAGAAAAAGAAAGCTAATAAAAATAAGAATATTCCTTTATGAGTTTTAACTTTTTTAAATGTTCTTCCTAATCTTTTATAAGATTCTCCAATTGAATGAATAACATTTTTTCTTGGTTCTAAACCGTATTTTTGTTCATAAGATTTATATAAAGGAAGAGTAAAAGCTAACCACCATAAACCATTAATTGCAAAACAAATTAAATATCCCCAAGGAACAGTTAAAGAGTGAGCCATTCCAGCTTCACTTCCTTCTGGAACATTAAAATTCGTAAAACCAAAAGCAACAATTGCAACACCTATTAAAAATGGAACACAGCTTCCAATATATCCTAGTGCATAGCCAAACGAAGATACTTCATCAACCTTATCCTCACTTGTAACATCAACAAGCATCGAATCATAAATCATTAGTGCCCCGTTATAAACAATTTTGCTTACTATTAAAATAATGAGCCAAATGATGTAATTCATTTCTAATCCTAAAGCAATACAAGTAATTACACCAATTAATGAAAAAGATAAAAATAAACCTTTACGATAACCTTTAAAATCAGATAGCGTACCAAAAAGTGGTTCTAAAATTACACCTAGAATTGTAATTAATGAAGTGACAATTGCATAAACGCTATTTCCATAATTAGTTGAATCTACACTAACTCCGAATTCATTGTTAACTAGATTTTGGAAAAAGATAGCGAATAAAGAACAGGCAATCATCGTGAATGCGCTATTGCCAACATCATAAAGAACCCAACGGATAGCAGTTTTATTTTCTTTTTTATTTTTAAAGAAAGCTATAAAACCATGGTCTTTTTTCTTTGAAGTATTTTCTGTAGCCATAAAAAATCCCTTATTTAAATTACTTTTATATTATAAAGAAAGTGGATTTAAAAGTTGTAAAGAAAGTTTAAAAGATTGTTAAGAAATTTTTACATTTTTTAAAAAAATATTAGCAGTTAATACTTGCGAGTGCTAAAAATGTGATTATAATATTTAATAGATTTCTAAAAAGGAGGAATTTGCAAATGATTAAACCTTTACGTAATTATGTATTACTTAAAAAAGAAGAAGTTCAAGAAAAGAAATTCGGAGATATTATTTTATCTTCTAAAAAAGATAGCGGAAATATCGCAGTTATTATGGAAAAAGGAGAAGATATTAAAAATAAAGAACTAAATATCGGTAAAAAAGTTATTTATAAAGAATATTCAACAACTTCTTATAAGGATGAAAATGATAACGAATATCTTTTAATTAAAGAAGAAGATATATTAGCAATTGTTGAATAAAAATTTAAAAAAGGAGAATTTTTAATATGGCAAAAATTGTTAGATATGGAAAAGACGCAAGAGGCAGAATGCAAAAAGGCGTTGATGTTTTAGCTGATACAGTAAAAATTACACTCGGCCCAAAAGGAAGAAATGTAGTTTTAGATAAAGGATATGGCTCACCATTAATTACAAATGACGGAGTTACTATCGCTAAAGAAATCGAACTTGAAGATAACTTTATGAATATGGGTGCTAAATTAGTTTATGAAGTTGCTAATAAAACTAACGACATCGCTGGAGATGGTACAACTACCGCAACAGTTTTAGCCCAAGCAATGATTCATAAAGGAATTGAATATGTAAATAAAGGATCAAACCCTGTATTTTTAAGAGAAGGCATTGAAAAAGCAGGTAAAGCTGTTTCAGATTATTTACTTTCTCATACTAAGTTAATTGAAACTAGTAAAGATATTGCTTCTGTTGCAACGATTTCTTCTTCATCAAGTGAAATTGGTGAAGAAATTGCGAAAGCAATGAATTTAGTTGGAAGAAATGGCGTTATAAGTGTTGATGAATCGAAAGGCTTTGATACCGAATTAGAAGTTGTTAAAGGACTTCAATATGATAAAGGCTATATTTCACCATATATGGTAACTGATAGAGATAAAATGATTGCTGAACTTGAAGACTCATATATTTTAGTTACCGACCAAAAGCTTAATAATATTCAAGATGTTTTACCTCTATTACAAAGTGTTGTTGAAGAACATAAACCTCTTTTAATTATAGCCGACGATATCGATAATGATGTTACTTCGACATTAATTGTTAATAAATTAAGAGGAACGTTTAATGTAGTTGCTACAAAAGCTCCAGAGTTTGGTGATAATCAAAAAAATATTCTTGAAGATATTGCAATTTTAACAGGTGCTAAGTTCTGCTCAAAAGATTTGAATATGGAACTTAAAGATTTAACGATTGATGACTTAGGTGTTGCTAAAAAAATTACTATTACAAAAGATAGTACAACTATTATCGATGGTGCAGGAGATAAAGCAAAAATTGATGATCGTATTAAAGAACTTAATGCACAAGCTGAAAATTCAAAAAGTGAATTTGATAAGAAAAGATATAATGAAAGAGCAGCTAAACTTTCAGGTGGAGTTGCTTTAATTAAAGTTGGAGCTACAACTGAAAGTGAACTTAAAGAAAAGAAATTAAGAATCGAAGATGCATTAAATGCTACTAAAGCAGCCGTTAGTGAAGGAATTGTTAGTGGCGGAGGTATTGCATTAATCGAAGCTTATAAAGAACTTAAAGATACTTTAAAAGATCAAAATCAAGATGTTCAAAGAGGTATTAATATTGTATTAGAATCACTTAGTGCTCCTTTATATCAAATTGCCGAAAATGCTGGTTTTAATGGTGATTCAATTGTTGAAAAAGCATTAAAAGAAGAAAAAGGTGTTGGATTTGATGCTAAAAAAGGAACATGGGTTAATATGATTAAAGATGGAATCGTTGATCCTACAAAAGTTAGTAGAAGTGCTATTTTAAATTCTTCATCAATATCTGCTTTATTTATCACTACTGAAGCAGGAGTAAGCGAAATTAAAAAAGAAGATAAAAATAATGACGATTCAATAGATGCCGCTTATTAATTTTAAATATTAATTTATAAAGAAAATCGTGCAAAAAGCACGATTTTTTTCTTTAAAATTTTAATATTTAATTTATTGAACCTTCACAAAATAAGACTAAAATAAAAGTATCAATAGATTTTTCTCAAGCTTAAATAATTTAAGGAGGTAATAAGTTACATATGGGAAAAATGTATAAACTCGGAACAAGCGAGCAACAAGAATATTTACGCTCTTATAATTTTGTTCCAAAAGGCTATAGTAATCTTAAACCGGGTGGAGTTCCATCAGATTCAAATGATGTAGTTGCTTTTAATAATGTTTATAAAAGTAAATAAAAGCCACAGTAATGGCTTTTATTTATGAGTAATATTTTTATTTGAAGTTAAATTAGTTATCATTAACAAGTATATTAATTAATGAGATAAAATTTATGGCTTTAGAATATAAAGATTATTTAAAAATGGTTGATGAGGTTAAAAAGATAACTGATTTTAAACCAATAATTGGTGTTGTTTTAGGAACAGGATTAAATGATTTTGCCTCTTTAATAGATGTTAAAGAAACTATTAAATATGAAAATATTCCTAATTTAAAAAATCCATTAATAAAGCTCATGCTGGTGAGTTTATTTTTAGATATTTAAATGGTATCCCTTTAGTTTTAATGAAAGGTAGAATTCATTGTTATGAAGGATATAATAGCGAATAAGCAACAAGACAAATAAGATTAATGGCCCTTTTAAATATAAAAACATTGATTTTAACTAATGCTGCCGGTGGAATTAATGAAAAATTTAATAGCGGTGATTTTATGATGATTGAAGATTAAATTTCTACTTTTATGAAATCACCTTTAAGAGGTCAAAACATTGAAGAATTTGGAACTCGTTTCCCAGATATGTCAAATGTTTATGATCAAGTTTTAACAAATAAAAATTATGAAGAAGCTAAAAAAGAAAATTTACCTATAAAAAAAGGAGTATATCTTCAAGCACCAGGACCTAATTTTGAAAGCAAAAGTGAAGTAAGAGCATTTAATTTTTAGGTGCAGATGCTTGTGGGATGTCAACAGCAATCGAAGCAATTGTTTCAAATCATATGCATGTTAAAACTATTGGAATTTCTTTTATTGCTAATTTGGCATGTGGCTTAAACACAAATAAAATTACTGATGAAGAAGTACAAATTGGAGCAATTAAATCAAAAGAAAATCTTACAAAATTATTAATATTAGCAATTGAAACAGCCTATAAAGCGATTAAATAATTAAATTCGCTTTTAGGATTTTAAATATAATATAATAGGAAAGTTGCAATAATTATTTTTACTATTTTTTTAATTATCCAAAAATAGAATTTCTTGTTTTGAAAGGATTAAGAAAATATGCTAAAAACAACTTTTTTTGAAAAAGCATCAATTAAAAAATTATTTTTTAAAATAGCTATTCCTGGAGCAATCGGGATGCTATTTAGTGCCATTTATGTTGTTATAGATGGTTTTTTTGTTTCACTTTATTTAGGTCAGACTGCTTTTAGTGCGGTTAATATTGTTTGGCCTTTTATTTATATAATGTTTTCTGTTGCTGATATGGTTGGAGTTGGTTCTAGTGTTATTATGGCAATTAGATTAGGAGAAAAGCGAAATGAAGATGCTTCTAGAATATTTACTTTTGCTACATTATTTATACTTTTGTTTGAATTTGTTTTAGCTGTTCTAAGTTATTTTCTAGCTCCATATATTTTAGATTTAATGGGAGCTGAAGGAGAATTAAAATTTTTAGGTGTTGAATATTTACAAACCTATGTCATTTTCTTACCTTTTTCAGCGATTATTTTTGCTGTCGACAATTTTTTAAGAGTTTGTGGAAAAATAAAAACTAGCATGATTATCAATGTTTTTATGTCTTTATTAATTATGCTTTTAGAATATTTATTTTTAGGTGTATTTCATTTTGGTATTTTTGGAAGTGCATTAGCTTCTTGTTTATCATTTTTAATCTTTTCAATAATTTCTTATATTCCTTTTTTATTAAAGAAATTAGATATCCAATTTGTTTTTCCTAAAATTACCAAAAGAGATATAGTTGTTATTTTTAAAAACGGTCTTCCAATATTTTTAAATAATATTGCTGGAAAATTACCTGGAATTGCTTTTAATGTTCTTCTTTTAAAAATGGCAGGAGAAGCAGGTGTGAGTGCTTATGGAACACTTATGTATATTGAATGTTTTATTATTCCAATTCTTTATGGGATGTGCGATTCACTTCAACCTGCAATTGGCTATAATTATGGAGCTAATCGAATGGATCGAGTTAAAAAAATAGAAATTTTATGTTTAATCGCTTCTTTTATAGTTTGCATTATTTCTTTTGGTTTAATTATTGGAATACCTAAAGAATTAGCTTTAATTTTTACAGATTCTTCAATAATTGAAACAGTTGAATTAACAACTTTTGCTATATTTATTTATGGATTTACTTATTTAACAAGATGGATTTCTTTTTCGCTTCAATCATTTTTTGCAGCTATTTCTAGACCGATTGAGGCAACATTGATTTCCTTATCAATTTCTTGTTTTTGTCCTTTTATTTTAATTATTTGTTTATATAGTCTATCTTCTTTTGGAATATGGCTAAATTTTCCTCTTTCTAGTTTATTAACTGCTATTATTGCTTTATTAATTGTATTTATAAAATGGAAAAAAGGAACTTTATTTATTGAAAATAAATATAATAAAAATACTTAATTTTAATGTTATAATTTAAAACTGAATAAAGGAATATAAAAATGATAGATATTATTAATCAAATAAGCGAGGAATTATCGCTTAAAAATAATCAAGTTGAAGCTGCGATATCACTTTTAGATGAAGGGAATACAGTCCCTTATATTGCTAGATATAAAAAAGATGTTACTCATAATTTAACTGATAAAAATTTAAGAGATATTGAAGAAAGACTTTCTTATTTAAGAAATTTAAATGAAAGAAAAGAAAGTGTTATTAAATTAATTGATGAAAAAAATAAATTAACTCCTGAATTAAAAGAAGACATTTTAAATGCTAAAACTTTAGCTGAAGTAGAAGATTTATATCGTCCTTATAAAGAAAAAAGGAAAACAAGAGGAGTTATTGCTAAAGAAAAAGGATTAGATAAAATCACAAATTACATATATTTAAATAAAAAAATTGATGATTTCGATAAATTTTTATCATCGTTTATTGATAGTGAAAAAAAATTAGACACAATTGAAGATATTAAAAAAGGAGTAATTGATATTTTAAGTGAAGATATTGGGGATAATCCAAAATATCGTAAATATATTAAGAATTTTATTTTTAATCATGGTCTTATTGAATCAAAAGAAAAGAAAAAAGATGAAAAAGATACTTATGGAACATATGCCTCTTTTAGCATTGAAATTAAAAAAATTAAACCTTATCAATATTTAGCAATTGCCAGAGGAGAAAAAGAAGATTTTTTAAAAATGTCTTTTTCTTACGAGAAAGATTTAATTAAAGAAAGACTAGAAAAAGATTATTTAACTTCCTTTTATTTATCTTATTTTAAAGAAGCGATCGCTGATTCTTTAAAAAGAATAATTCTACCAAGTGTCGAAAATGAAATTAATAGCGAAATTAAAGAAAGATGTGAAGATAAATCGATTGAAGTATTTAAAAAGAACTTAGAAGCATTACTTTTATATCCGCCTTTAAAAAACAAGAAAATTTTAGGATTTGATCCAGGATTTAAAAGTGGATGCAAATATGCTTATGTTGACGAACTTTCAATTCCTCATGAAATAGGTGTCGTTTATATAACAAGTGCTAGTAATGAAAAAATCGAAGAAGGAAAAAAAGAAATTGCTACTTTAATTAAAAAATATAATATCGATTATATTGCTTTAGGAAATGGAACTGCCTCTAGAGAAAGTGAAGTCGTCTTAAATAAGATGATTCAGGAATATAATTTAACAGATTGTAAAATTTTTATTGTTAATGAAAGCGGCGCCAGTGTTTATAGTGCTTCAAAACTTGCTGAAAAAGAATTTCCTGAATTAACAGTTGAAAAAAGAAGTGCGATCTCTTTAGCAAGAAGAGTTATTGACCCACTAGCTGAACTTGTAAAAATCGAGCCAAAAGCAATTGGAGTTGGACAATATCAACACGACATGAATCAAGTTAAATTAAATGAAGCACTTAAAAAAGTTGTTGAAGATTCGGTTAATAAAGTTGGAGTCAAATTAAATACTGCTAGCGTTTCATTACTCTCTTATGTTGCTGGAATTACTTCATCAATCGCTAATAATATTTATGAATATCGTAAAAGTAATGGTAATTTTAAAAATCGCAATGAACTTTTAAAAGTAAAAGGTTTAAAAGAAAAAACGTTTAAACAATGTGCAGGTTTTTTACGAATTGAAGATAGCGATGAAATTTTAGATAATACTTCGATTCATCCTGATAATTATCTTGAAGCAAAAGAAATTTTAAAAGAAACTAAAATCGATGTTTTAAATGATGATATTGAAATTAAAAATTTAAAATTAACTAAATTTAATGAAGAAAAATTTTTAAAAGAACATCAAGAAATTGGGAAAGAGACTTTAAAAGATATTATTGACGAAATTAAAAATCCAGGTAGAGATATTAGGGAAATTTTAGAAATTGTTGAATTAAATAATGATGTTAAATCAATAAACGATTTAAAAGTGGGAATGATTTTAAACGGAACTATTCGTAATATTATGGATTTTGGAATGTTTGTTGATATTAATATTCATCAAGATGGTTTAGTTCATATTAGTGAAATTTCAGATTCTTATATTAAAGATATTTCTTCACTTTATAGTGTAAATCAAATAGTAAAAGTTAAAGTTATTAGCGTTGATATAGCTAAAAAAAGAATCGGATTATCAATAAAACAAGCTAAATAATTATATTTTTCTTATTTTTTAATAATAAATTTCTATATTTAATTAGTTGTTTTTAATAAAATAATTATAAATATAGTGTTTTAAAGTAAGGAGAAAAAAATTATGGTCCAAGAACTAAACTTTAAAAATAAATATAATGATGTTTTATATGGTCATAAATGGCTAATTGAAAATAGTAATATTCCTTTAAAAGGAAATATCTTAATTGTAACTGGAATGGCAGAGCATTCTTTAAGATACGATGATTTTGCGTTATTTTTAAATTCTAACGGATACAATGTTTACTCTTTAAATCATTATGGTCAAGGTGATAAAAATGGGGAATTAATGAATCCGCCCGATGATTACTTTTTTAAAATGATTGAAACGATAAAAGATTTTAACAAAATGTTAAAATCATTATCGCCTTCCATTCCTTTAATAAATATTGCACATTCAATGGGCTCATTTATTATGCAAGGATATATTGAAAAATATTCTAATACGATTGATAAATGTATTTTAATAGGTAGTAATGGAAGAAATCCTTTAGTTAAGGTCGGATATTTCTTATCTAAAATTTTAATTAATAAAAATAATGAGAATAAAAAAGCTAAATTATTTCATAATCTTTCAATCGGAGCATATGAAAAAAGTGTTAAAGAAAAAAAGACTTCTTCAAATAATGAACGGATATCTTTTAATTTAGAAAATGTTAAAAAATATGATGAAGACCCTTTAAGTGGAGTTAAACCAACTAATAAATTTTATAAAAACTTTTTAAAAGGTCTTTCTTCAATTCAAAAAGAAAAAAATATCGATAATATTTCTCCTTCTTTACCAATTTTAATTTTAGGGGGGAAAGAAGACCCAGTTGGAAATAATGGAAAAGGATTAATCTCTTTAACAAAAATTTATAAAAATCATAATTTAAATGTAACTTTAAAACTTTATGATCATATGAGACATGAAATTTTAAATGAAGATGAACATATGATTGTTTATAACGACATTAAAGATTTTATCGCTTAAAAAATTGTAAAAAAATTTAATTAAGGGGCTGTTAAGAAATAAAAATTCTTAACGCCTC
>CALVMY010000019.1 GCA_944349405.1 uncultured Bacilli bacterium
GTATTTAAAGGCGCAATTGCAATTGGCATATGATTTGTTAGCCTCCATTTCAAAGGTATAAAATAAAATTTATTGTTGTTACACATTGCTAACAACTAGATATATTTAATACCTAACAAGAGCAAAAGTAAAGAGAAAGTTAGCCGTAATTAACAAAAAAATAAAAAAATAAAACTCCACTAATTTGTGGAGTTAAATTTTTTAATAACTTCAATCGTTTCATCGCTTACCACGTGTTCGATTTTACAAGCATCGTCTTCAGCGATATGTTCTTCTACCCCGATTTTTTTAAGAAATTCGGTTAATAATTTATGTCTCGAATATATTTTAGAAGCGTATTCTTCACCTTTTTTTAATAAAACAATCGCATCATTGCTCATAATATCAATATATCCTTTCGTTTTTAAATTTTGCATGGCTCTTGAAACAGAAGCCCTTGAAAATCCCATTCGATTTGAAATATCAATTGCATGAACATCTTTTTTTTCATCTTTTAATATAAGAATTGTTTCTAAATACATTTCTTCGCTTTCATTATAAATTTTGCTCATTTTTAGAAACCTCCAAATTTATTTATAAGTCTATCATTTATTAATATAAAATAAATTATTTTTTCTTTCTAACAATCTTTTTAAATATATTATTGTTAACTTTAGTCAAATTATTACCAATAATTATATTTAAAATAATAAAAATAACAATAAAAGTGATTATTATTAATGACATATAAGTAGGAGTAATTGTTAAACCAAAAAAATTATAATTAAAACCAAAGCTTTCCTCTAAAGCTGCAATAAATTCATTTCCAACACTTAGCCCATTTGCTGGGTCTAAAACATAGTTGCGGAAGTTTGTAAAAGGCTTTAATAAAAATGCATATCTAAATAAACCACAGGCATGAGTTGGAGGAAGAAACATACATAAATTAGCAACGCCTGAAGGAAGCATACTCATTGGCATATATGCTCCAATTAAAAATCCAATTGCTGTTGAAAAAATAGCAATAATAGCTGTCAAACTACTTTCTTTATTCATAAAAGAACAAATAAATGTCGTCATGAGTGTTGCTGAAACAACTGAAAAAATTAAAACCGAGAATATGGTTAAAAAATCGCTAAATTGTAAAACAAATTCTCCATTTGCAGCTAAGTAAATAAAACAAATTAAAACAAATATAAAATTAATTAAAAAAGTAATTATAAAATTAGATAAAAAATAGGAACCTATAAGAATAGGGCCTTTTACTGGCGAAGAAACAAAATCTCGATTGATCCCTCTATCTTTATCTCTAACGAAAATATAATTTGTTTGAATTGAAACAGTAACTGAAGTAACAGCGCAAATACCACTTAGCATCCATGAATCAACAATAGTTTCTAATAATTTATATAAGGTATCGTTAGCTTCAATCTCTAATGATTGCAAAATATTACGAACACTAGAAATTTCTAATTCTCTTAAAAAAAGAATATAAATACCTAAAACAATTACCGGGACAATCAAAGTGTATAAAACAGTAATTTTCGAACGGAAAAATACAATTAAATGTCTTTTTGTTAAATTGAAAAATATGTTGGCATTTCGATTTCTACTCATTATTTTCACCATTTTCTAATAAGATATTCTTGCCAGTAACATTTAAAAATACATCATCCATATTACCTTTTAAAAGTTCAAAATCAACGATATATTCGCTATATTTATCAACTAATTCTTTCCCTTTTAAAGGTGAATCAACATATATTTTATAAGCTTTTCGGTCAACATCGTAATCAAATTTTTCATTATTTTGTTTTAATATTTCTTCGAATTTATCATTTTTACTTAAGAAAGCTAAAACATAATCGCTACTAAATTTATTTTTTAATTCATTCGGAGTACCACCAGCAATAATATTGCCTTTATCCATAATAACAACATAACTTGCCTGATCGGCTTCTTCTAAATAATGGGTTGTTAAAAAAACAGTCATGCCAGTTTTTTCTCTTATTTCATCTATTAAACTCCAAACACTTAATCTAGTTTTTGGATCTAATCCAGTTGTTGGTTCATCTAATATCAATAATTTAGGTTCGTGAACCATGGCTCTAGCAATATCAACTCTTCTTTTTTGACCACCGCTTAATTTTTTAACTTGTCTATTTAAAAGTGGTTTTAAATCTAAAAGTTCAACGATTCTTTCAAGTTTTTTATTAGCTTCTTCTTTTGTTAAAGAATAAAAGGAGGTTCTTATTTTTAAGTTTTCTATAACAGTTAAGTCATTATCTAAAACACTATTTTGGAAAACAATTCCAATTTCTTCTTTTATTTTTTTATTTTCTTTTTCATTATCAAGATTATAACCACAAACTATAACTCTTCCACTATCTTTTTTTAAAATAGAACAGATTATATTAATTGTTGTCGATTTACCAGCTCCATTTATACCTAAAAACGCAAATAAACCACCTTTTTTAACCTTAAAAGAAATATCATTAACCGCTTTTAAATCGCCATATGTTTTTACTAAATGTTCAATTTCTAGAATATAGTCATCTTTTTTAAAACTTTCTTCAATTTTGTTAAATTCAATAAAAACATCATCAAATTCATGTATTTTCAATTTTTTATGAACCTTTTCAAATTCCCATTGTTTAATATTGTAAACATGAAAAAAAGGAAACCATTTAATACCTTTACAAAAATGTTTAACTACAGTATCTTTTTTCATTCCACGTTGTTCGTTATATTTACCATCGAGATAATAAGCATAGCCATATTTTTTTGCAATTAAATTCAAAGCGCTTTGATCTCTAAAAAGAAACCATCTAGATTTAACAAGATTGAAAACTTCATCAAAAAATTTAACTTCTCTTGCTTTTTTTAAATTAATAAATAAGACTCCTGAATTAAAATAATCCTTTCTAATCCAAAATTTGCCCATTTTGTCAATAACAATACCCAAAATATAATTATCCATTTCTTTATTTAAGAATAAATCTTCTAAAGAATTATAAACCATTGTATCGCTATCTAAATAAAGTATTTTAGAAGGTAATGAATCTATTCCTCCAGCGCATAATCTTAAAAGAGAATAAGGAGTAAACCAATTATCAAGTTTTTTAAAGTTATCATGATTTTCATTAATTATTTTTTCATTATCTAATAAATAAATATTCGTACGAGGATTATATTTTCTTAATGATTCTTCAATTTTTAAAGCGTCCTCTTTTAAAATAGGTATATATTTTGGATTAATATCAGAAAAATCAGCGGTTAAAATATATATATTTATATTATTGTTTTTATTTTTCATGACTAAAGAAAGGGCCGAAAGCAAAATGCCCTTTGTTACAGCACGGTTACCAGCATATAAAACATTTATATCAATCATAAAAAATATTTTTAACAATAATGATTATAAATTAAAAAAACTAATTTTTATATCTTATTTAAATCTAAAGAGTTGAGAATATATGAAAATCTTATTTCAATTTATTAACTTCTAACAAATCTATTTTTTAAGTTTCGATGATTAAACCTTTTAAATCAATACGAATTCAAAATCCTTAAACGATAATGCAAGATCATCATTTATTGTTATGTTTCCTATAACTAATTATAAACCCTTTTAAATTTACTTACTTTAAGCAGAAAAAAAAGAGCTTCCGCTCTTATATCGATAACTGATTCTTCATAAAATATGAAATATCATATACATTAAATTTAGATGGTCGGGGCGACAGCATTTGAACCTGCGGCCTTCTGCTCCCAAAGCAGAAGCGATACCAAGATACGCTACGCCCCGCTCACTAATGCTTAATTATTATATCGATACTCAATATTAAAATCAATAACTATTTTTGAGTTTCAACCTAAAAATAATTGCTTCTAATAGCGTTTCTTTCATAATATAAACTTGAAGTTAAAAAATACATATGATATATTATTTAAGCATTTTTAATTGCTTCCTTAGCCAAGCTGGTAAGGCAACTGACTGCAACTCAGTGATCAGTGGTTCAAATCCGCTAGGAAGCTCCAAGAATTAAAAACCACGATAATTATCGTGTTTTTTTTATATTTTAATCATTAAAAATTGTATCAATTGTATCAAACGAAGAAAACTCTTCAGCAACTTTTTTCTTTTTTATAGGTAATATATGACCATAAACTTCTTCAGTAACTCTACTTGAAGAATGTCCAACCCACGAAGAAATATATTTAACATCAACATTTTTATTAATTAAAAATGTTACACATGAATGTCTAAATTCATGTGGAGTTAATGGAAAATCTAAATTAGCTTTTTCACTATATTTATTTATCATTCTTCTAATAGTTGATTCACCAATAACTTTATTTTTGTAATCTTTTAAATTTATCCTTTTAATAAAAATAAAATCATTCTTTTTTAAATTCTTTTCTTTAACAACTAAATCTTTTAATTCTTTAATATCATTAACATAAGGATAATATCTAACTGATGAAGATGTTTTTGTTGATAAAACTTTTTGTCCTTTACTTCTCGTTTTATTCGTTAATTCTTTATAAATATACACACGATCAATATAAAAATCTTCTACTTTTAAAGCTCGTAATTCACCTATTCTTAATCCATAATAAAACAAAAGAGCAAATAACAACCTTTCTTCATTTGTTTCTAAACAATTATAAAATTTTAAGAATTGTTCACCTGTCCATATTCTTTTGTTAATTCTTTTATTTACTCGATTATTTTTATAAACAAATAAAATATTAGAACTCTCTTTTAAACCATATAAATTAAGAAAATTGATAAAAGTTTGAGCAACAAAAATAAGTTTGTGAATATCTTTATATGAAAAATTATTAATCTGATCACAAACAAATGTTAAATAATTTCTAGATAAATTACTTATCTTTCTATCAACAAAGTATTTTTTAATATGTTTATTAAAAACAGTCATATTTGTTGAAGATGAAGTTTCTTTATATCTTTTAAAAATATAATCATCGTAAAGATTTAATAAATCATTTATTTCATAATCTTTTTGAATATCCCCATATGATATATATAAATCTTTCTCACAAGCTTGAGCACTTTTTTTATCTAAAATAGTTTTGCCCAAATATTTTCTACGTAAAATTTGTCTACCATTTATACAAACTTTTACTATGTATTTACCATTTTCATAATATATTGACATTTTTATCTGTTTTTCTATAATAAAGTTGTTAGAAATATCTAACCCTGAGGTATTAAATGTTAAGATGGAACAGCCTTAATGGTTACCAAAAGCTCTTATAATATACTGAGATGGTTAATTATAAAGAGGTGTAAAGACTCCAAATGAAGAGTCTTTTTATTTTGCTCTTTTTGGCTTTTTAATTTTTAATTTTGTATTTCTTAATCTTTTTGCATTAATAACTTTAGAACTATTAGAAATTGCTGACCAATGTTTAGTTCCAAGTTCTTTAATTGAATAAGGAGTTATATTTCCGTATTTTGCTTCTTTAAGAGCTTCTTTATCATACTTCAATATAACATCACCATTTTTTAATGTTCTTTCATGTTCTAAAGAAGTAATAGTTTTTACTCTAGCTATTTGTTTACCTCCATGTTTCCAAACAACAATAACATGATGAAAACCTGGTACTTTTATCCCTAAATATTTATTATCAACTCTATAAACCTTATTTTTATTAATAAATTTCCTTTTTTTCATAATCACTCCTTTCAATCATTAAAAACACTTATTAAATCTTCATAATCATTATCTGGATTATCACATTCATCATTTGGATTCCATTTATCATATTTAGATCCATATACATAAAGTATTAATGAAGCTTCAGGAACTTTATATTTAAAAAAACTTTTTGAATATAAAGTTCTAAAAGATAAAACAATATCATCATAATAATCAGATAAATCTTTATAATGTTCGACCTCAATCTCACTATCATAACCAATTTTATTTCCATATCTATCTTTCTCTTTATAAAAAATAACCCTAATAATATTTGTATAAAGAATTAGCTTCTTATATTTAGAATAAAAATCTCTTATAGTTATTTTTTTATCTAATTTATTAAAAATATTATCCTTATAATCATTTACCTTAAATTTATTCATATTTACTACCTCAGATTACCATCAACAATGGCTCCTACAAGAGTTTCTATATAATCATCAGGAGTAGAACATCCATCAAGATTATCATTTAAAAATGAAACCATTTCTTTTATAGATCCATAAGACAAATTTCCTAAATATTTATCTTTAGCATTATTAACAACAGATAAATCAGTATTTTCTAATTTTTCTAAATCAGTAGATAATAAATAATTTATAAAATCATAAAAATTAGATGGATTTGATAAATAAATAGTTTTTAAAGTTTTAGAAACACTTCTTTTTAACCAATTAGCTTTTTTAACAATAGTTTTTTCTAAATCATACTGACACTTCACATCGATTCTTTCAGAATCTTTTAAAAGTTTATCCCAAACTTTCCAATTTTTACTTCTTCCAGCATGAACTTCATTTCTTTCTTCTTTAAATTCAACAATGTTTCGGATTAATCCTTTAGCAACAATATCAAAATTCTTCTCGTAAAGAGAAATTAAAATTAAATCTTTTATTTCATCAGCAAATTTATCTTTAAATCTAGCTTCAATACGAGTCCAAGATTTTAAATTTAAAACTTTATAATTTTTTGATTCTCTTTCTGTCTTTTTATCATAAATTTGAAGTTGTCTAGATGACATACGACTTCCAAATGTTATAGAAAAAGACTTAAATTCATTACCATCTTTTGAAAACATAATTACAGGAAAAGATTTACATACCGAACAATATTCGTGATTGATAGTTTTTTCAATTAACTTTTCATAATTTAGACTACCTGTAAAATCATCATAAGCAATATCAATTCTTTTCATTTTTCCAAAATTATGAGCACACTCAAGAAGTTCAATCCAACTTCCACCAAGCTCATCAAATTTTCTACAACCTTGACCTTTTAATTCAAGATGAATAGTTTCACCTTCATTAGATGAAGTTGTTTCTCCACCATAAGAAATATAAATAAATTCTTCATAACAAAGTGTATTTTTATAACCATTATGTTGTGAAGAAATTGTGTACTTATTTTTGTCAATCTTAAGAGTAAAAAAGAGCCTTTTCATCGTTTCACTCTCAAAAGAGAAATTTTCATTGATAACCATCGAAAAATAATCGATACAAAAGTTTCGTAAATTTGGAGACACTAGGGGGGTATTACTCACCCCCCTAGTGTCAGAGGATTTCTCAACAAATTTCGTCAACGAAACATTTAAACTATTTTTTTTATTATTCTTTTTCATCGAAAAAATCCTCCACACTGTTTTCAACTTTTTTCGAAGATATCTTATTTCTTCTAAAAAGCTTAAATAAACGATCATTAAAATAAGAATGTTGTTCTTCTAACTCATCTAAAGAAGGATCAAGTGAAGAATAAGTATCTTCTGTATAAAGACCTTTTTTAGATTCAGCTAAAACTTCTTTAAATAAGGAATAATGAGAATCAGTTCTATAAGAATTAGCAAAAGTTTTTGCATTCATTAAAGAATAAACAAATTCTTCACCAACATCTTCTTCTCTTCCTTTAACAAGGAGAGTTAATTTTTTATAGGAATATTTAGAAATTAAGCGATTATAATATCTTTCAAAACAATAGGTCATTTTATTAAATAGATAATAAAAAACACCAACTCGATTTCTAGCTTCTTTCATCCTGATATCAACTCTTTTTCTTAAAGAGATAACAAAGCGACAAATAATGGCTTCTAAATCCCAAAATCTTAAAGCACATTTATTTTCAACTTTAGTTGCTCTAATTAAAGCTGTTGAAATATCTTTATATTTAGAAGCTAAATCTCCAAATCGTTGCATATCTAAAAACATTTTTATAAATGGTTTGTAATTTAAAGTACATACATGTCTAAGCATTTTTAAAATTAAATCAGTTCCATCATTTAATGGATTTGTTTCATCGCTTTTTAAATCATAAATTTTATTTGTATTTTGATTGCCTAAATCTTTTTCAGCTTCACTATAAGCAATTACACCAAAAGAAATTACTGCCGTTTTTCCTTTATTATTTTCAGTATTTTTTCCATAATATTTTTTAATTCTGATTTCATTTAAATCCAATTTATGAGAATAAGATTTAAAGAGATCATAATCTTTTTCATTAACGAAAAAATATTGAGAAATGTATTTAGGAAAATAACCATCCTTAATTACTTCTTCAACAATATGAATTGCATAATTTGAATAGATAAAAGATTTTTGACAAGCAAAATAGAAATAATTTTTAGCGTATTCAATTAAAATTTGCTTAACAGAAATCTTGTAAACTCCATTCCAATAATAATCTTTATAAATTTTAAAATTATATCCAAAATAATATTCATTTCTTCTATAGGTTAAAGAATTATCAGCAACATTAAATCTTTTTTCTAATAATTCTTCTATTTGACCATGATTATAAATTAATCCTTTAAAAGATAAATAATCGATATATTTTTCTAAATAAACAAAATTAAAATAAGGTAAATAAGATCTATATAAATAAAGATTATCTTCTAGATCATAGCGATAGATTTTGCTTTGAGTTAAGGCAAAATCTGTAATCATTGATGTTTTATATCCTCCCATTAAACCATCAACTAAATTAACCATCCCTAAATGATTTTTACAAAAATCCATATTATTAGATTCAAGTCTTAATAACCTAACTAAAGCTCTAGCTTTTCTTCTTCTATCAATAAATAGATAAATTAATATGATCCAAATAAATAAAGGAACATTAACTAAAATTGGAAAAGCTAAATAAATAGAAGAAAATATAAATTTAAGAATAATAAATAAATCAAATGAAGATGAAAAGAGGAAAAAATAAGAGAAAAAATCAATAATTATTGAAATAACATTGATATATAAAAAAATTAAAAATATATAAAGATTTAAAAATTTATGTGTCTTTATATATTCATAAAACTCACTTATAAATTTGTAAATTGGATGAAAAACTAAATTATTGAATCTTTCTAATTTTAAATATTTAGAGGTATAACCAATCTTACTTATATCTAAAGGATTAAAAAATAAAGAAGAAAATATCATTTTTAATGAAAAAATTAAGATAATTAATAAAACTAAAATATTTGAATAAGAAAAAATATTTAAGATAACTCCAAAATAATTTATAAAACTATCTTTATTAAAAATAATAAAGAACCATTCTTTTAAATATTCACCAATTAATTCTAAATTAAAAGGCAATATAAATTTAGGAATGGTATCTAGCACTGGTGAACTAGATACCACTCCTAAATTTATATCCTTAATTAGATCAAAAGTTGTATATACTTCATTATTTTCCATTTTAAAAATTGATAAAAAATAAGAAACTAATGAATCAAAGAAAAACTTAAAAGAAAAACCAATACGATAATAACTACTAAAAGAAAAAATAGATCCTAAAACTAATATTAAAAGAAGGATAATTAAAGCTAATAATAAATATTTTTTATTTTTAATAAAATTAACGATTGACTTCATAAAAATAACAATTTCCTTCTATAAACCATAATTTAGAACTACCTAAAACAAAGAAATTAAATTCTTCAGAACTTATCTTTCCTTCACTATAAGTGAAATAAAAAGTAGATGAATCTTCTTTACTATAAAAAGAAGCAATATCTTTATCGAAGATGAAAACCATTGTTTCATCACTATTCATAAAATATTTATTGGATATTTCATCTAAAGAAATATGAATACCAGAAGATAAATCAACTAGTGGCTTAACAAAATAAAAACCAATTATAAAAACTACAATAATAGTTAAAATAATAAGTAAAAATTTATATTTTTCTTTCATTAAGCCACCAGTCCTTTAAATTTTAAAATAATTGATAATCATCCATATTTTTGATAAAATAATCAAAGTAGGTGCCTAAATTTAAGGCTTAATCGCTATAATTTATTTATAGCCAAAGCTAAATAATTAGCTTTACCTACTTTTTTTATTGTTCATTAACCAATTATCAATTTCTTTTTTATCTTTATCTGTAAAATAAAATTTTCTTTTATTTGCTTTTACACCAGATTTATCTTTATTTAAATATTTTCTTACATATGTTTTTTTACCATATCTATTCGTCTTTTCTAAAATAATATAAGAATCGCCAGATGGTTTATGAGTTAAATCCATATTCTCCCATAATTTTCCATCATCATTTATTGTTACAGCTGTATGACCTCTTCTTCTATTAAAATATACATCCCATTTTTTTGCTCTTTTTGACATAAAAATTATTTCTTTTTTCCCTTATCTTTTAACTTAATATTCTTCTTTTTCTTGTTACTTTTAAATTTAGAAGCCAACCATTTAAAAGGTTTTACAAAAAGAAAATTAATAATGTCTTTAAAAGAAATACCTAATATATTAAAAATAAAATTCAATAAAATAATTAAGATTACAACCACTACAACACCAGCAACAATTTTGAAAAACTGAATTAACCCAGAAAGAAAATCTTTACTAGGATTTTCTGGTTTTGTTGTATCAGAAACTATATCTATTGGATTAGAAATAGCTGGAATAATCTTTTTAGTCCCTTCTTTTTCAAAAGTTAAAGAAATAATATCAAAATCTAAAAATATACTCTGTTTTGATACATATCCATCTCTTCCAATAGAACTTAAATCACCATATCTATAATCTTTTAATCCATAAGTAAAATAATCAGTTAATGAATATCTAAAAACATATGTTGATTCATTATTTATTGATGAATTTAATACAAAATCATTAAATTCATAAATATCATCTTCATCAATAAATATTTCATCACTATTTTTCTTAGAAATAACTTTTTCAATTAAAGGAACTTCTAATTCTTCATTTTCCCCAAAAACATTATTCCAAAATCTATCCCAAGAAGAATTACCTTCATAAATAAGAAGATTCTCATTATCTAAAGAAGAAATATTTATTTGATTGTAACCTTCTTTATGACCTTCATCTACTCCATCAAATAAATCATTTGAAATTCCTTTATAATTAGATCCTGAGCAATAAGATTTATCATAATCATAAAGATAATTTAATATTTCTTCTGAAGAAATTTCTTTTTCACCATTTTCACCACCATCAAATAAAATCGTTATCAAATTATTCTTTTCAAATGGTAAAAATAAATCAGACCCATCAAACCCAGCCTCTTCAAAACTATAATATTCAGTATTTATATTTAATTGACCTTGATAATCAAACCATAATGCAAATTCAGGATGATTGTCTTTAGTTGTTTTAACACCAACATAATCTTTTAAAGCTTCATAAACATTAGATTTTATAACAACAATATCAGCTAAACGATATTCATAATATTCAGCATTAATATTTGTTAATTCACCATATTTATCTAAATAATCATTTGGAATAGAAAAATAAACAGAATTTAAATCTTTTTGCTTAAAATCACCTACATTATCATGAAAACGATAATAAGAAGAATGAACATCTAACTCTAAAGTGGTCAAATCTTGATATTCTCTGCTTAAAGTTGAAATTTCATTTCCATTAATCCCTTTAGCATAACCACTATAATAAGCTTCTTGACCTATTTTAAATTCGGCAGAATTTCTTTCGCCTTCTTTTAATAATTCAATACCACTTATTTTATAGTGCCTAGTCCTAGAATTTAATTTAGATAAAATTTCATCTTTTTCTTTATTATTAAAATAAATTTGAAATTTACACAAATCATCTTTTTTATCAATAATTCTCAAATTATATTTATTATAAGTTCCATTGCCAAAAGAAATATTAATTTTATTTAAAGAATAATCAAATTTCAAATTAAATTCTTCAGGAACAGCAATATAGACAAACAAAGAATATTTTTCATTATCACCATAACAATACTCGAAAAAATCAACGAAAGTTACTTTATTAACATGATAATATTGTTCGATATCATAATTACTGTTATTAAAATCTGTAACAATTGATGAATCAAATAAATCACCAATTGTATAATTTTTTAAATCTGCAGAAATAATATTACTTAACAATATAAATGGCAAAAATATAATTGAAGTTTTCATAAATTATGAATGAATACCACATCTAGAACATTCCATTCCATCTTGCACTTCTTTATATTCTGCTGTCCAAGCAGAAGCACTACATTCAGGACAAATAGGGTCATGACTAGTCGTATGAGTATCATATCCACAATTAGCACAATGATAGTTATAAAGTTGTTCACTATAACTTGGAATCCGATCATGTCCTAAAGGATCAATAGATTCTCCGCCTTTATGTGTATTACACATATTACATTTATATTCAGCTGATTTTCCTTCATCAGTGCACGTAGCAACTATTTCTCCATCAATTAATTCCCATTCATGTTCAATTACAGGAATAATTTCAGTTTCAACATCGTTTATTTCAATTTTTTGCTTTTTAACATCTTCTAAATAAAAATCACCGCAAATTTCACAAGTAAATATATGCTGATCAGCATAATGATAATAATAACCATTTCTTTCTCTTGATTTTTTTCCAGTTTCTTGGCAAGTAGATTCTTTTTCAACTACCCAAGATCCATATTTTTCCCAAATAGTTTCTGAATCATAACTTTCTTTATATAATTCTTTTTTATATTCATGATTGCAATCTTCACTAACTTCAGAAGACTTAAATATATAATAACCACTCACTCCAATAGCCCCTAAACAAAGGAATGAGCACATTATTCCAACTATAATCTTTGTATTTTTATTCATATTGATAATCCTTTATATTAGGAATGCTTACCACATCTAGAGCATTCCATTCCATCTTGAACTTTTTTATATTCTGCTGTCCACGCAGAAACACTACATTTAGGACAAATTGGCGGATGTGAAGTACTATTAGTGTCGTAACCACAATTACCACAATTATAATTGTAAAGTTCATCTCTATAACTAGTCTCCCAATCATGACCTAAAGCAGGAATTGAAGAACCCCCAGTTGTTGATGAACATCTAGTACATCTATACTTAGCAGTAGTACCAGTATTTTCACAACTAGGACTAACTTCTTTATTTAAAAGGTAAGTATAATCATGACCTAATGCATCCAAAGTTTCATAATCATAATCAGTAGTCGTATGCTTTTTACTATCTCCACCTTCATAGTAATAAGAACTACAATACTTACATGTATATTTATACTTCGCAGTATAAGAATAATAAGTACCAGTTCTTGTTCTTCTTCTTTCGCCTTCACTCGTACACGAAGGATAGCTTGTAATAGTCCATCCACCCCAGCTACCCCAACTTGTTGTGCTAGTATGAGCTGGACTTTCAAGAGTCATATTGTATGAATGCGAACCATTATCAGTATCAAACGAGGTATTGACCTTAATTGTTATAGCTTTTTCTGCATAACCCACAGGAATAATTTTAATTGAACCTCCTGTCGTTACAGCACTTGTCATTCTTAAATAATCACCATTTAAAGTAAAGCCTGTTCCACTTACTTCATAAATTACATCAACGTTTTCACTTATCTCATATAAACTTTTTACATCAACTTGATTTTGATAACTAAAAGAATAAGTTGAAACTCCTGGACAAGATTTATATCTCTTCCCTTTTAATTCAACACTACTTACTAAAGGTGTAATTTCAAAGTTATCTTTATAAGTTGCTTTACAAGAATAAGATATATCTTCAAAATAAACACTTCTTGCAGTAATTGTAATTTCACCTTCAAATGGTGATAAACAAACTAATGTAGCTACAGAAGATTCTAATTCATCAACATCAATTCTTATTACACTTGGATTAGATGAGTCCCAAATAGTATCAGTTAAACATCCTTCAGGTTGATAATTAGCTTTAACAGTAACTTCACCATATTCTGATGAGCTAGTAGCCATAGTCTTATTAAATGATAAGGTAGAAGGTAAACCAATTATTGGCTTACCTTCTATTTCATGATGTACATGTTCATTTTCATTACAACAATGATCATTACATTCAAATACACCATTATCATTTATAAGAGAGGAATTTATATTAGAGGTAGAAATATTTGATAAAGAACAAAGAAAAGAAAAACAAAATATTGATAAATTTCTAATTACTTTATTCATATTTCACACCTTTAATTTTTACCTATTTCAATATCACTACCATCACCAATTTGTACTGATTCAGGATAAACAACTGTTTCAGGATCAATATCTAAATTAATACTCTTTGAATAAGTTCCTTTTGTAGCTGTAATTCTAAAATCACCTGAACAAGTTTTTAATTTAGCATTCATTGCATTTCTTCCTGCTCCAGTTAAAACATTTACACCTGTAAAATTACCTGAAGCATTATAGAAAACATCATGGTCAAATGCAGTTGATTCATTTTTTGTAAAATCATAATTAATAGTATATACAGTAGTTAAAGACGAATAAGAAACAACAACATCACTTACATCTTCTTGATCAATTGTTCCAGCTGAATAATTCTCATCAACTTCATAAGTGATCATATCGCCTTCATTTAAAATCTTATCTGCAACTCCACCAGTCATTGTTAAATCAATACCTGTTAATTGTTTATAGAATTCAACATTACAAGTATCGGACACTGGTAAAATTCCTTGAGCTGTTGCAGTAACTTTTAAAGTAGCAGTATGATTAAATGCTTTTAAAACTTTAACAGTAACAGTTTTTGTATTTGCATTTTCTAAAACGATATAATCAGAAATATTTTCTTCACCTGACCAAGTGATTTCCCAAACAAATTCACAATATTGTTCACTTTCAACAGGTGTAACTGTAGCAGTTAAATTAATAGTTTGTGGATATGTAATAGAACTTCCAGCTGCTAATGGTTTAACATTATTCATTCCTCTTGTTGAAACCATATTATTTCTTTTAAAAGATCCATTATCTTCGTAAGCAAGAGTATCAACAACTTCTTCCTTTTCAATATCATCATCCATTCTTGAATTTCCAAAGTTTACACTTTTAGATGGCATTAAATATGTTTTATTTGCGTCTGTTTTATCAACAGCTAATGATTCCATTCTTTCATCAGTAGGAACTTCATCAGGATTTTCTTTATCGATTAAATCCTCAAAATTACTTCCCCAATTTTCAGTATTCCAATCGCTAAATCCTTTAGAAGCAATTCCTAAAGCACCAACACCAGCTGCAACAACTAAAAGTGCAACTGTACATCCAATAATAGTTTTTGTTTTATTTTTCATTTTCTTAAATTAAATCTCACTTTCCACCAGTGTAATAATTAATTTATCTTCTTCTTTTATTTTTTCTAGCTAATCTTCTAGCTTGTTTAATTTGTTTTTTATTACTCCTATAATTTTGTAAATGTAAAGCATATTCATAATTCTGATGATTTTTCATAACTTTATTAAAAGTTTCCCAATCACCCTTTTTAGAAGCTTCTTCTAATTTTCTTTCAGATTCATGATATTTGCTTTCTAAATGTTTTCTAGGAGTATATTTAGCCATATTTTTTTGAATAGAACTAAATAAATGAAAATTCTTTAAATTCATAATTTTATAAAAATATTGATAAAAGATTTACTATATGATTAAATAATTTTAGCCCTATTACTTTAGTCGCTTGTATCAAAGAATACGAGACCAATTCAAGGGCTTTTTTATTACTTTTTAAACTTTTTGTTTAACCAAGCAATTATTTTATTTAAATCATTATCAGAAATATAAAGATCATTATTTTTAGAACCAAAACGGTTCTTTTTATTTATATAGATTTTCTTTTGAACATAACAATTTTTCTCATCGTTTTTGTTTATATTCTTATCCAATTTAATATTTGACTTTCTACCTTGCTTTCTTGAATGCGTAAATTGCATATATTCAAAATTATTACCTACTTCACCAACAATTAAATTTGGTCTTTTTTTAACTTTATATTTTCTTATATGAAAATCTCTTTTATTTTTATAAATATTTCTACCTCCTATTTAAATAGCCGCAACTTTCTTTATTTACCGAAAAGAAAGTTTAAGAATCGGAAGGAGAAAATATTTGAAAAAACTAACTTTCGAAATAACCTAATCCTTCTTCTAATTCTTTTGAAGGACATGTAACCCAATTAACAGGTTTCATTTCACCATTTTTAATCCAAATATCCATTAATGTTTTTTCTCTATTATTAATTAATGTTGTAAAATAACATCCAGTTCCAACAAGAAGCTGAGCTTGATAATATTCACTACCATTCTTATCAATTCCATTTACATATCGAACAAATGCTTGAATAGTAAATTCTCTTCCAAGAACATTTACTTTTCTTATTTCACCAATAAGAAGAACAGCATTTTCATCTAATCTAAAATTTAGATGTCCTTTACCAAATGGAATAGATCCTGAATAATTAACTCCATATCTTGTTTTAATAGTTTTAACTGTAAAAGGAACTGTATCTAACTTAGCAACATCGTCCTTTTTTAATTCATTTAATTTTTTAAATTCATTTTGATTATTATTTATATTTACTTTTTTATTTTCATTTAAATTTTCAGCCATATTTTACCTCACTAAATGCTTTCTTTCGGCAAAGCTAACCCATATAATTAATAATGAGGAGGTTTAAAAATGAAATATAAAATCAATGATAAAGTTGTAATTTTAGTTTCTGATAAAGAAACAATTGCAACTGTTAAAGCAACAAACTTTAACTATTTAGGCTTTAAATTTGATTATTTAATACACTATAAATTTAATAGCCAACTAAGATTTTCAATGATTCAAGAAGAAGAAATTCTTTGAAAAAAATAATTGTTTTATTAATTCATTTTTAAATTAAACACTCCTTTCCACCAAAGATTGTTAAGTATGCTTCTTAACAATCTTTTTTCTTAATTTAGATATATAAGCTTTAGAATTATCTTTTCTTGCATTTAAATAACCAATTCTATAAGCTTTATCTTTTTTAGATAAACGGATTAATTTTCCATTTTCTAATTTAGGCTCAATCATATTTGTTAATTTACTACCTATCTTAAGTTCAGCTAGATATTTTCTAGCCTTCTCATCAGGATTCAGCAAATATATCTTTTTACCTTTCTTTGTAGTTAATACTCTCATTTAACCTCCTATGGATCATTAATCCTTTTAACTTTTAATAAGTACATATAAACCTCACTTTTTGCTTCATTTTTCATATTTAATTTGCTTTAATATAAATAGTTCTACGCTGACTCCTGGTTTTGGAGAATTTATACCGTATCGCTTATTTCTTGATACTGGTGGTAGAACTTTTTTTCTTTTTTATAAAATCATTTCTAAGGATCCATTTTTTCTTTTCTTTAGAGAATCTATTCTTTAAATCTTTCTCTTCTCTTTTTACGATAAACATTGGTTTATTTTTAGTCTTATCTGGGTTTGGATATATTTCCCAATTTTTCTTTCCTCCAGATGTTTTTGAAGATGTTACTCTATGAAAATAATATTTATTTCCTTCTTCATCTACTATATAAGCAGGATGATTTGTTTTTAAATAAACCCTAAAATGTCGTTTAAATTTCTTTTTTATCTAATCACCTCCCAATTAAATTTTTACACTAATTGAATAATTACCAATCAATGTTTCTTCAATATAATCCCAATCACTTCTATAACGTGTATAAGCAGGACATGCACATTTAAGTAAATAAAGAAACTTTTTAAATAAATTAAATTCGATATTTAATAATTTAGAAATTATCAATCCAAAATCAACCAATCTATCAATAGCAAAGAATAAATCCCATTCTTCTTGTTCTTTAACATCATCAAGATTATTAATAACAGAATTTAAATATTCTTTAACAAGTCCTGGAATATTCATTTCTGATATATCTTTTAAATCTAACTGAAAAGACTTCACAACATCCAAATAAAATTTAAATTGATATTTACTCATAAATTAATAACCTTTATCAAATCCGAACATTTTTGCATATCGATATAACGATAACCATAAATATTGTTTGTCCTTAAAATATTGTTCATATTTTTTTGGATAATTTTCTTTTAAATATTTTTCAGCTTCTAATTGAAGATCTATTTTTGGAAATAAAATCTTTTCTGAAACCATAATTTTTTCTTTTTCCATCACCAGTGCTCCTTTTTTAATTAAATTGATTCAATATTTGAAACAAATATCCATCTATCAAGAAGTCTATCCCATTCTTCTTCTAATCCTTTCCAGACTCTAACAATGTATTCATCGAAATTATGAATTAAATGAACAATGTAATAACCACTTAATGTTTCATATTCAATTTTGGAAACTTTACATTTCACCAATTTCCCTTTTACATAAATCTTTTGATACATAAGGAAACCTCTTTACTTTCTTAAACCTACCAGGTTTAATCTCTTCAAATTTTTCAATAACTACTTCTGTATATTCATCCTCCAAAAATCCACTTAAATACTCAATTGCACTAGAAAGTGCATAACGATATGTTTTAAATAAACCTATCGTTTCATCATTAATTTCATCTTTTACTCGATAAATTTTCCTCGCATTATTCATATTCCTCACCAGTTTTAAAATTTGCTTTTACCGTAAATTTGTCTTTATTTTATATATATATATATATTGTCAAGGCCAAATTTACTGTATCCGTAATTTTTAATAAAATATTTAAAATGAAGCTTAATGAGAAAATAAAATATTTAAGAAAAATAAATAAATTAACTCAACAAGAAGTTGCAAAAGCTATAGGAACATCTGCTCCTAATTTTTCTAGATATGAATCAGGAGAACGGAATTTTACTATTGAACACATAAAAAAATTAGCAACATTTTTTAATGTTTCTATAACTTATTTATTAGATATAGATGATAAAGAAGAAATATTAATAAATAAAAAACAATTTGAAATATTAATTGAAGCAAAAAATGTAATCGAAGAATTAGAAAAAAGTTTGAAAGGATAAATTATGATAATAAATACTGGTAAAAATGAAACAAATTCACACGAATATTTAGAATCTCTTTTAGAAGACTATTTCAACTTTAAAGAAATATATGATCAAGAGTTAACTAATGAAGAGATAATAAAAGATTTTTTCAAAATATTTTATGAATTAACAAAAGATGAATACACCTTTAAAACTTATGAGGAATTTAAAACTCATATAAAAAAATTATTAGATGAATAAACTAAAATATTACAGACAAAAAAATAGCTATTCCCAAAAGGAAATAGCAGATTATTTATTAATTACACAACCTAATTATTCCAACATTGAAACAGGAAAAGTTAGATTGAATTTTGAAT
>CALVMY010000020.1 GCA_944349405.1 uncultured Bacilli bacterium
TAACATCCTCAAAAAAGAATCCAGTTACTTTGTTATTAATAACGTTAACTAAATTATTATCATATCGACATAAAATTGGAATATGTGCTGCCATCGCTTCCATAAAAGTTAATCCCTGAGTTTCCGAGATTGAAGCATTTAAAAATACATCACTCATAGCATAATAATAAGGCACTTTTTCTAAATTTACTTTTCCTAAAAACATTACATTCTCTTCAATTTTAAGTTCTTTAGTTAATTTAATTAAATTGTTTTCATCAGGACCAGAACCAACGAAAATCAAAATAGTTTTAATTTCGTTTTTATGTTTTTCTAAATACTTTTTATAACCTTCGATAATAATATCAAAACTTTTTTCTTTAGCAATTCTTCCTAAACAAAGTAGAATTTTATCGTATTTTTTTAATCCATATTTTTCTTTTAATTCATTTACAAGCGATTTATCACTAACTTCAAATCTAGAAAAATCAAATCCCGTTGGAACAATATTAATCATTTTTTCTAAACCGATACTTCTTAAATAGACTTCTGTTTTTGCACTTGGCGAAATGATTTCTTCAGCCCTAATCATACAAGCTCTTGCAAATTCTCGAATCGCCCATTTTGAAAAACGATCAAAATATCCCTTTGTAGCATAATATGTATAATCTTCATACATCGTATGATAAGTATAAACAGCTGGAATTTTTAATTTTTTTGCGACAATAAAGCCAAATTGGCCTATTCCAAACTCAGTATTAACATGAACTACATCTAAATTTAAAGATTTAATTAACTTAAAAGCATCGTCGTTAAAAACAAAAGCCGCTCTATATCCATAAAGTTGTTTCAATTCAATTCCTGGAATTCCAATTACTTTATCTTTATAAGTAACATATTTAGAAGAAGTCGTTGTAATTACATAACAATTATGCCCTCTTTGATTTAAAAGCGTAAAAAGAGAGTTAACAGATGTAGCAACTCCATTAACTTCTGGATAAAAAGTGTCTGAAAACAAGGCAATATTCATAATTTATTTATTCGTCCTCTCTTCTTTTTGTTTTCGCTTTTCAACTTCTTTTTTATTTTGTTTTTCTTTTAAACTTTCCTCAAGTTCTTCTCTTCTATCTTCAATTGTTTCAATTGTCAAAGTTAAAGCTGTCTTTCTATTTGAAACGGGAACAATACGATCTTCTAATGGAGCACCTCTTGTCTTATAAGTGGCAGTAACAATGCCACAAACTAAGAATTGTAAATAGAAAGTAATAAGTCTCCATAAAAGTAAAACAAGGTTAGCACCGCCTAAATTATAAAATGATTGAGAAAAATATGATGAATTTGCTCCAAATAGTCTATCAAAAACGTATTCAGAGATTCCAGCAGTTCCTGGAATAGGAATTAATCCTGTAACCATTTGATGAAAATTAGCAAAAGAAACACAATCAACTATTTTTTGAAAATAATTAACATCATTTAATCCTTGAAATCCATTTAATGTTAAGCCACTTAATAAAGGATATAAATTTCCAATAATTATTGAAAAAAGAGTTAAAAAGAAAACTAAAAGAGTAAAAGGAATATTAGATCTAAGTCTGCGCAACTCAATTCGATAATTTTCAATTTGCAAACGAACGCTCTCTTTCTTTTCTTCAACATTTTTAACAAGTTTAATTTTTCCAAGGAAATTTATTAAATGATTTAAAACTAAATTATGAATAGTTCTTGAAGAAGACATCAAAAGAATAAATCCCATCGTTAAAAGATTTAACAAAAATCCCAAGATAATAAATACATAGAAAGGAATATCAGGAATAGGTTTTCCATCAATTGTAATTGAAATAGGAAAGGCAGGAATTGATAAAATTTGGTTGAAATTTACACACAAAGATACAAAACCAATAAAAATTAAACATGTTTGATAAACAATAAAATTCATTACCAACAATGAAGCAGCATTTGAAAGTCCAACACCTTGTTTATTAAAAATATAAACTTTAGCAATTTCTCCTCCATAAGCTCCTGGAGTAATAGAAGAATAAAAAATATCCCATGATTGTGCTGCCATTGCTTGATGATACTTATAATGCCTTTGATAAAGTCTTGCATATAAAAACATCATGAACGAATTTAACAAATAACTAAACAAAACAATAGACAAAAAAAGAGCCAAAAAGCCATAATTCATGTTTTGAATAAAGTAAGGGATCATCTCATAAACTTTTGTCCCTTCTTCACCTTCAACATCTTGAAAAAGATTAATATAGATAACAATACCTGTAATAATTAAAACAACTAATAAATAAGTAAAATATTTCCAAATATTTTTCTTTTTATCTTTTTTTGAAAGTTCTTTATTTTCGGCCGTTTTATCGTTACTATTTTCGATTTCAAGAGTTTCTTTCTCTTCTGTTTTCATTTCGTTTTTTTCATTTTTTTGGTCAAGAATTTTATTATCTTCCATACCTCAATAGTATATCATAAAAATGAAATTGAAATTATTTAAAATAGGTTTAAAATAATCCACATGAGTAAAATTTCTAAGGCAAAAGACATAATGTTAAAAGGTTTAAGATTTAGATATTATTTCTACTTTGTTTTACTTTTTATATCTCTTGTTTTTTATATGCTTGGAACTTATACCACCAAAGCTTTAATTGACGCTATTAATAAAGAAAGTTACGAAACAATGGACTTTTTAGAAAAAGCTTTTTTTGATTGTTTTGGTGGATATGATCTTTTAACTAATAATATTTGGATTTTTGCTATTATTTTAATTATTTTTGCTCTTTTAAGCGGTGGAACTGCTGCTTTTAGATTTGTTTATAGAGCAAAAACATCTACTCAGATGGGTAAACAATTGCAAGATGCTTTATTTTATAAAGTTGAAAGGCTCCCTTATTCTCAAGTAAAAGGGATGAAAAATGGCGATATTCTGCAAACTTGTACTAGAGACGAGGATGTTTTTAGAAGGTTTTTAACTGACCACATGTATTCTATTTTCTATTCAATATTTATTGTAATTATTGCTTTAATTATTTTATTTATTACAAATGTCGAAATTACTTTAGTCACAATGGCTTTAATGCCTATTATGTTTATTTATTCTTTCTTTTTAATTAAAGAAGTAAGAAAAAGATATAGAGCAACTGATGATAGCGAAGGAGAAATGACTGCTCGAGTTGAAGAAAATCTTTCATCAGTTAGAGTTGTCAAAGCTTTTAATAACGAGGCTTATGAAATTAATAATTTTGAAAATTATATCAATGATTATAAGAAAAAATTTATTCATTGGAGAAAAATGAGTGCTTTCTTCTTTTCTTCAAGCGATATTTTTATCTTTGGCCAAATTCTTTTAACAACCGTTTTTGGATTCTATTTATGTTATTTAAGACAAGTTGATCCACTTCATATGGCTGGAATTAGTGTAGGAACGATGGTTATTGCTTTTACTTATACCGACACGATTGTCTGGCCAATTAGAGATTTAGCAACAATTTTATCGAACGTAGCAAGAGCTTATGCAGCGGTTGAAAGAATAAATTTACTTTTAGATTCACCCGATGAAGATATTTATACTGGCGAAAAACCTGTAATTACCGGCGATATTGAATTTAAACATGTATCTTTTTCTTTCCCTGATGAACCAACTAATCACGCTATCGAAGATATTTCTTTTAAAGTAAAAGCTGGCCAAACTATTGCAATTATGGGAAAAACGGGCAGTGGAAAATCTACTTTAGCCTATTTATTAAATAGATTATATGATTATCAAAACGGTGAAATTGATATTGATGGAATTAACATTCAAAAAATTGAAAAAGCGTGGTTAAGAAAACATATCGCTCTTATCTTACAAGAACCTTTCTTATTTTCAAAAACTATCAAGGATAATCTAACAATTGGAAATAAAGATGTTACTGAAGACGATATTAAAAAAGCTACGAAAATATCTCAAATTCATGATTCAATTAATAAGTTCCAATATGGTTATAACACTCCGGTCGGAGAAAGAGGCACTACTCTTTCTGGAGGACAAAAGCAAAGAGTCGCAATCGCTCGAAGTTTAATTTTAAATTCTCCAGTATTAATTTTTGATGATTCTTTAAGTGCTGTCGATACAGAAACCGATTATAACATTCGTCAAGCATTAAAAAATAGAGATACCAAATCAACTACTATTATCATCACTCACCGTATAGCTACTGCAAAAGATGCTGATTTAATCATTGTTTTAAATAATGGCAAAATCGAATCGATGGGTAAACATGATGAATTAGTAAATAAAGAAGGATTATATTCTCGTATTTATAAAATTCAAACTAAAATGGAGTAAATTATGGCAAGCGCATATGTTGAAGAAAGTGTAGTAACTGATAAACTTAATTTCTCTGTTTGGATTAAAACAGTGAAATACATCAAAAAACTATGGCCTATAGTTATAGTTTTACTTTTATGTATGTTTTTTCAAGCATTCTATGATTCTTCATTTATTCCTGTTGCTAACGCAGCTTTAATTGATGCTTTTGAATTAAACGGCCCTTTAATTGGAGGGAACATTTCTATATGGGAGATAATGCTTGATTTTAATATTTTAGGAATAAGATTCTTATTATCATTTAAGGATTATTTAATCTTATCAATAGTTCTTGTTGTTTTACGTTCTTTTGCGATGTTTGGTTTGTTCTTTTCAATGAATTATATTGAAATGGAAATAATGACTGATTTAAGAAGAGATGCTTTTAAAAGAATTCAAGAATTATCTTTCTCTTATTTTGATAAAACTCCTTCTGGATGGTTAATTGCTAGATTAAATAATGATGCCGCAAGTATTGGAGAAGTCTTATCTTACTCAGTTTTAAGAATTTTCCAAATTGCTTTTTCATTAATCTTTACTCTTGTAACAATGTTTACTCAATCTTGGCAACTTTCTTTAATTATTTTGGCAACCACTCCTTTGATATTTGTCGTTGTCATGGTTTTTGAAAAACTTATTTTAAAATTATCAAGAGAAGCTCGTAGTGCTTATTCTTATTTTGTTGGTTGGCTTGCTGAATCAATTAATGGAAATAAAACTATTAAAACAATGGCAATTGAAGAAACTATCCGCGAAGAATGTGAAGAAATTACTGATAATGTTAGAAAAAAGAGATTAAAAACCCAAAGAGCAAGTGGCTTTTTCTGGCCTTGTGTTGACTTTTTATCATATATTACAACTGCAATCATTATTTTAGTTGTCCCTTTATTTAATGAAAATACTAGCATAGTAATCGATGCCGCAATGCTTGTTTTATTTATTAACTTTGTTTCTCACATTTATAATCCAATAAGACAATTTGCTGAAATTTTTGCTGATTTAATGGGAACTCAAGCTAGTGTTGAAAAATTATTTATGCTAATTGACACTAAACCTACTTTAGTAGATACTCCTTCTGTTATTAAAAAATATGGTGATATTTTTAATAATAAAACTGAAAATTTTGAAGAATTATATGGCGATATTAAATTTGATCATGTCTCTTTTTCATATAATCCAGAAGTTGAAGTAATTCACGATTTAAATATCCATATTGAAAAAGGAACTTCTTTAGCGATTGTTGGAGAAACTGGAAGTGGAAAATCTACAACTGTTAATTTATTATGCCGATTCTATGAGCCTACTAAAGGAAAAATATTAATCGATGGAATTGATTATAAAGAAAGAAGCGTTGGATGGCTTAGAAGCAACATTGGATTTGTTCAACAAACTCCTTTTATCTTTAAAGGAACAATCGCTGATAATATCCGTTATGGAAAATTAAATGCAACTAAAGAAGAAATTATTAAAGTTTGTAAAGAATTAGATATTCATAACTTTATTATGTCGCTTAAAGATGGTTATGATACTTATTTAAAAGATGGTGGAAACGAATTATCTCAAGGTCAAAAACAACTTATTTCTTTTGCAAGAGCAATCGTTAGAAACCCTAAAATTTTAATCTTAGATGAGGCCACTTCTTCAATTGATACAGAAACTGAACATGATATTCAAGACGCAATTAATAAAATGCTTGTTGGAAGAACTTCTTTAATTATTGCTCATCGTCTATCGACAATTGTCGATGCATCAAGAATCTTAGTTATGAAAGATGGAGTCGTTGTTGAAGATGGTAACCATAAAGAGTTAATGGAGAAAAAAGGTTATTATCATAAACTTTATACTAATCAATTTAAAGAACTTAATATTGGTGAACAAATCGACCAATACGAAGATCAAATTGTTAATAAAAACGTTAATATTTAAAAATAAAAGAGGATATCCTCTTTTATTTTTTATATCTTTCATCTAATAAATAATTATAAGTAAAGCGATCTAAATATGTATAAATCATTAACACTTCTTTTCCTTTTATGTTTTCACTTTTAAAATAAGGAATTGTAATATATCCACAAGCTTTCATTACCTTATAAGAAGCGATATTTTCTTTTATACAACGAATATATATTTTATTAATAAGTACTTGATTAAATAAATAATTACTAACGCCTTTTAAAGCTTCTTTCATAATCCCTTTATTTTGATATTTAGGATTTAAAACATAACCAATTTCAACTGATTCACTATTTTTATCAAGACGAACCACGTCAATCGATCCAATCAATTTATTATTTTCTTTATATCGAATAGCCCATCTAAAGGTTGATGAATCATATTTAGAAAATTTATTATTTAAAATTTCTTTTGATTCTTCAATTGAAGCATGTTTATACCACGTTAAATATCTAGTTACTTCTTCAATTGAAGCATATTCATTAAAATCTAAATAATCATAACAATAAAATTTTGTTAAAACTATTCGATTTAAATTTATAATCTTAGTACCAATGAAATTCATATATTTTAGATTTTAATCTATATTAAATATTAATTAAATAAAAACCACTAAATCATTATAATTTAGTGGTTTTTATATTTTAAATCTTTAAATAATTAAGCGTTCTTTTTACTTTTTCTAATTATCCACATAATAAATACGCTTATTTCATGAATAATTAAAGGGACAATTGCAAGACAAGCTGTAATAATCCATTCAAATCCATCGAAATTAGAAGTCGAAAAGAAATCATTAAAGATTGGAACTTCAACAACTAAAAGTTGTAATGCTAAACCAACAATAAATGCTACAAGCATCATCCAGTTTTTATTTTTAAAGACATGGACAAATGATCTTCTAGTATTTGACATACCTAACATATGGAAGAGTTGAGAAACTGCTAAAACTGTAAAGGCAACGGTTTGACAGTGGTGTAATGTTTCTTCATCTAAATTAACTAAGAAATCGTATGATAATTGCCAATCATTTAAATGAGCAGCAGTTAAAATAAATCCAGCAATTGTAATAGCAGCAATAACTAAACCATAACCAAATGTTGCAAAATACCCACCATGAGCAAAAATAGATTCATTTGGATCACGAGGTTTATCTTTCATATTTAATGGGTCTTTAGGGTCCATGCCTAATGAAATTGCAGGAAGAGAGTCAGTAATTAAATTAACCCATAAAAGGTGAATTGCAATTAATGGAGCAGGGAAACCCATACAAATCATAAAAAACATTGCAAATACTTCACCCATATTACAAGAAAGAAGGAATAAGACAGTCTTTTTAATATTTGCATAAATTCCTCTACCTTCTTCAACAGCTTTTTCAATAGAAGCAAAGTTATCATCAGTTAAAACCATATCAGCCGCGCCTTTAGCAACATCGGTTCCAGTAATTCCCATTGCAATACCAATATCAGCTGCTTTTAAAGAAGGAGCATCGTTAACACCATCTCCTGTCATAGCACAAATATTTCCATTTGCTTTAAATGCTTTAACGATATTAACTTTATTTTCTGGTGAAACACGAGCGAAAACTCTTACTTTTTTAACAACTTCTTGAAGTTCGCTTTCGCTTAATTCATCGATTTCTTTACCAGTCATACATTCATTTATGCTTGAAACAATTCCTAAGTCTTTAGCGATAGCAAAAGCTGTATCTTTATGGTCGCCAGTAATCATAACAGTTATAATTCCAGCACCTTTAAAGCTTTCGACAGCGCCTTTTGCCTCAGGTCTAGGAGGATCAATCATTGCAACTAAACCAACAAATACTAAGTTTGTTTCTTCAATTTCGTTCGTAATCTTATAAGCAAGCGCAAGAGATCTTAATGCTTTTGAAGAGAAATATGCATTTGCTTCATTTATTTTATCAATATCTTCTTTAGTAATTTCTCTAACAATTTCCCCGTCTTGAATATATGTAGTATAAGCAAGGATTGAATCTAAAGCACCTTTAGTATATTGAATTTCACTTCCATCACTCTTTTTATGAAGTGTTGACATCATCTTTCTAACACTATCAAATGGAAGTTCATTAATTCTTGGTTCTTTTGTTTCTAAATCTTTTTTATGTAAATCAAAAACGTTAGCAAAAGCAACTAAAGCAATTTCAGTAGGATCTCCATATAATCCTTCATCGACTGTTGCATTTGAACATAAAGACATGCCGGTTGATAAAACTTCTAGTTCGTGAGGATTATTTCCTTCTTTAAAGCTATCTTCTTTATAATATTTTGAAGGTAAATAAGCTTCAACAACGGTCATTTTATTTTGAGTTAATGTACCTGTTTTATCACTACAAACAACTTTAACAGCACCTAATGTTTCAACGGAAGGAAGTTTTCTGACAATAGTATTTGCTTTGACCATTCTTCTTACACCAATCGCAAGAACAATAGTAACAACGGCAGGCAAACCTTCTGGAATTGCAGCAACTGCTAAAGCAATTGAAGATAAAATAGAGTCCATCCAACCTTCAACAGTATTTATGCCACCATGAATTCCGAGCCAAATAATATCAGCTATTAAAACAACAATAATAATAACAAGAGTTAAAATACCTAAAATTTTTGATAATTGAGCAAGTTTTTTTTGAAGCGGAGTTTCGGTTTCTTCTTCATTATCTAAAGCTCCAGCAATTTTACCGATTTGAGTATTCATTCCGGTATTTGTAACTATTCCTTTACCTCTACCATAAGTAACTGGGGTTGACATAAATGCCATATTTACTTGGTCACCTAAAGCAACAGTTTGAGAAAATACAATATCATCTTTTTTATCAACTGGTACTGATTCTCCAGTTAAAGAAGATTCGTTTGCTTTTAAGTTAATTGCTTCAATAAGTCTTAAATCAGCTCCAATTGTATCGCCTTCTTCTAATATAACGATATCGCCTGGAACGAGTTCTTCACTTTTAACTTTAAATCTTTTACCATCTCTAATAACTGTTGATTCTGGGGAAGACATCTTTTTTAAGGCTTCAAGTGAAGTTTCTGCCTTTTTTTCTTGGACAGTTCCAATAATTGCATTAAGTAAAACAACGATTAAAATAATAATAATATCGGCCCAGTCGCCTTCTTCTCCTTGCATTACATTAATAATAGAGATGATTAAAGTAACGATAACAGCAGCAAAAAGAACATAAATCATTGGATCTGCTAGTTGAGATAAGAAAATCATAAAAATGTTTTTCTTTTTCTTTTCAGCTAATTTATTAGGACCATACTTCTCTAATCTAGCTTTTGCTTCATCATTACTTAAGCCTTTTTCAACGTCACTAGAAAGATATGTGACTGTATCTTTTGCGGACAAAGTTTCAAAGGCTACAGTTCGATTTTCATTTGTTTCCATTTTTTTCTCCTAAAATATTAATAAACTATTTAGTCTTGCTAAGAAATATCTCGTTATTTCCGGATTTCCTTACCTTAACAAAAGAAAATCGTGAGTGTCGAAAATAACTTAAAAGCTACTCCCTAAATACGAAAAATATTATACCAAAATTTAAGGCTTAATAAAGTTAAAACTGTCTAGTAAAAAAGATTAATTATTTAATAGTTTCATCAACTTTTTTATTAATATCTTTTAAAACATTTTCGTCAATTTTTAAAATCTTTCGATCAAAAGTGAAAAGTCCATTTACTTCGTCTTCGACATCACTAAGTTGAGTATAAATAAAACCAACCATATCCTTCTTAAGAGATTTAATCACCGATTTCAATAATTTTTTATAAGCTTTAGATAATTTTTCGCTATTTTTATATTTTTTATAGCCATAAGGCTCTTTCCCATAAAAATTATTTTTCAAATATAATGAATATCCTCCAAATTCACTTAAAAGATAAGCTCTTTTTCCTTTTTGCTTAAAATTTCTAATAGGGATGAAATAAATATGTTTAGAATAAAAATCGCTATCGTGGTTATCGTACCACCCACTTGCGGTATCAACTAGTTTATTAAAAACATGATTTTTTGTATAACGGTAAAAAATCGATGAATCAAATTGACCCCAACCTTCATTAAATAAACAAATTACAATGTTAGATGGTGAATTAGCTAATAAATTTAAAGTGTAATCTAAATCTTCAACATATTCTTTTCTACCTTCTTCATCTTCTCTTTTAAACATTTCATAATTTTTATCGATGTCTTTTTTGTAAGATGAAAGAATTAATGGGGATTGGATGGTCCAATTGTCATAAATTCTTCCCCCGTTAACCATATCTTGAATAACTAAAACGCCTTCTTTATCGCAATAATAATAAAACATTGGAAGTTCTAATTTTAAATGTTTTCTTAAACAATTAAATCCTAATTCTTTAATTTTTCTTATATCGAAAAGATAATCTTCATAACTAGAAGGGGTTAAATTTCCTTTAAAATAATATCCTTGATCCAACAAACCTTTAATAATTATCTCTTTATCATTTAAAAATAAACGATTTTTGCCATTTTTTCTTTTAATTTCAATATCTCTAAACCCTATTGAAGAATAAATTACATCATCATAATATTTAATTCTTATATCATATAAATAAGGATCCTCAATGCTCCAAACATGAAAATCTTTAATTTTTATACTAAATCTTTTATTAGGTTCGATAATAAATTCTTCATCTCCTACTTTTAAAAGCGCACTATATCCTGCATTTGTTTCAATAATTCCGTTTAAACATTGATTTTTAGCTTCTGCTTCAAAAGAAAATGATTTTATATATTCTTTTGGTGCAGCTTCTAAATAAACAGGTTGATAAATACCGCTTGTAGTTGTATACCATATTTTCCCTCTATTTAAAGTTTGTTTTCCTCTAGAAAAATATGATGTATCACTTAAATCTTTTACTTTCAAAACAATATCTAATTTTCTATCATTTTTAATTAATGGTCGAATATCGTAAGAAAATCCCTTGTATCCAGAGTTATTTTTCATAATAAGCATTCCATTAACATATAATTCTGAAGTTTGATCAACGCCTAGAAAGTGTATAAATAAATGTTCCTTCATCATTTCTTCACTTAAAACAACACTTTTATGGTAAAACATAAAATCATCAGGGAGAATCATCTCTTTTATATCACTTAAAGGAGATTCAACAGCATAAGGAACTAATATTTTTCTTTCAAATGAAGATGGAATTTTTTCTTCTTTAGAAATTGCAAAATCCCAATAGCCATTTAAATTCAGATAAGTTGTTCTTCTATTATAAGGATTTGGGTGTTCGTTTAATGGAATATAATTCTCATCATGTTGATCATCAATTTCATAGCTAATTCCATTATTTTCTTTACCAAAATTATCTTTTTTTAATTTATCTTTATTTTTCTTCTCGTTTCTAAGATAAAAGAAAACAGGGATAAAAATTAAGATTAAAACTGCAGCTGAAACAAGCCATATTGATGCTGGAGGTAAATTTTGTAAAGTTCCATAGTCGCCTTCATAAGTTCCAGTTGCAAAATTATCAACAAGAACTTGGGCAATATACGGACCACTAACCATTGGAAGAGTAACAGCAAATATCATTCTTACTCCCATAAACACGCCCCCATCTCCATTTGGAACATGAGCTCTCACAATTGCATTTAAAACTGAACCGCCACAAATATATCCAAAAAGCATAATTGTTCCGGCAATAATCGCAAAAATTAGTTCTCCTGCCTTAACAAAATAAACCAAAATAAGACCAATAATTGCTATAACCATAACAGGAATAAGTAAGCGGTCTCTCCCTACTTTATCCATTAAAATAGAAACTAAAACTGTTAAAAGTGATCCCAAAACTAAAACCACACCTAAAACTATCATAAAATCCGTTCCAACAAACCCTAAAGAATATTGGAAATAAATCATTAAATAAGGAAAGAAGATTTGTGTTGCAATACCAAAAACAAGAAAACAAATTAAAATTAAATAAAGCCCTTTATTTTGTTTGATAGTTTTAATTCTAAAACCTTCAATTAAAGTCTTAAAATATTTTCTTTTTGGTAAATCGGCTTTTACCTCTTCTTTTGGAATTAAAATAAAAGAAATTAATCCAACCAAAAAAGCAAAACCACCGATTATATAGAAGAAAATATCCCAATGTCCTTGAGTAGTAAGTCCATCAAGTCCTACGAAAATTACAAGCATTGCAACTAGAGGTAAAATTGATAAAACGCCCTCAACTTTTCCTCTATTTTGATCGCTAACATTTTCAGTAACATAAGCATTAAATGCTGCGTCATTGGCCAAGCTACCAATAAAAGTCATAATTGCGTCAATTACAATTACAAAAATTGAAGCAACTGTAGCAGCTGTTAACATTGGGAATAAAATTTGAACATTTTCAACGCTAATCAATCCAAATGAAGCAGTAGCAATACCCCATAAAACATAGCCCAACGAAATAAATAGTTTTCTTTTTCTAACCTTATCGCTTAAAGCTCCCATAAATAAAGTTGATAAAAACGCAACTATCGCACTTATTGCTACTGTTAAAGTAATCATTAATGAGTAATTTTCAGACCCGAAGGAAAAAATAAATTTATTCAAATACATGTTTTCGACATTCCAAGCCAACTGACCTGTAAAACCGACTAAAATAAATAAAATCCACTTTCTAAAACCAACTTTTTCATTAACTTTTTCTACTTTATTCATAAACCGCTCCTTTTTAAAACTTAACCTATTATTTCATTTATTACTTTATTAGTTACCGTCACCACATCTGATGCAATGATTGAAAATTCATTTACTCGTTCGTGCAATTTTAAAATATCAGCAGCTCTACCTAAAATATATGAACCTAAAGCTGTTTTTCTTAATAAATCAGAGTCATTATCATTTAAAGAAACACACCCGGCAATAAATCCGCTTAATAAGTCTCCGCTGCCGCCTTTTGCTAATCCACTATTCCCATTAGTGTTTAAATAGGCGTTGTTTTGATGAACAATTAAAGTGGAATTATCTTTTAAAACTAAATAAACATTATATTTAAATGAAAATTCTTTAGCCAATTTAACTCTCATCCTCTTAATATCTTCTATACTTTTTTTGGATAAACGAGAAAATTCTTTTATATGAGGAGTTAAAACAACTTTGCAATTTCTCTTTTCTTTTAAAATGTCGATTCCATATTTTGCTAATGTATTCAACCCATCAGCATCGATAATTAATGTATTTTGATAGTTCTTCAAAAAGAATTTAATAATTTTATAAACTTCTTTGGAAACACCTATCCCCATTCCAATAGTGATAACTTTAGAAGATAAAAAGGAAGAATACTCTTTTTTATTAAATTTTAGAGAACCTAAACGATTATCTTTTAAAGGACGATAAATAATTTCAGGAGTTAAAGCTGAATAAATAAATTTAAGGGATTTAGGAAAGGCCAGTTCACTATAACCTACGCCTAATTTTAAAGATGAATAAGCTTTATAAGCCAAAACCAAAGCCCCGGGAGTTTTTTCCATGCCGCCAATTAAACTAACTTTCCCATAGCTTCCTTTATTAGAATTTTCTTTTCTATTTAGAAATAAATCTTTAAAATCTGATTTATCTAAACGCGAAATATAATCTTTTTTAGGCAAAACTATACCTATATCAAGTTTAAGAGTTAATTTGTTATAATCTTTTCCATCGTTTAAAAAGTGACCTAGTTTATATTCTCCTAGAGCTAAAGAGACGTCACTTTTTATTGCTTCGCCCATTTTTAAGCCATTATTAGAAGAAATTCCACTAGCAATATCAACACTTATAACCTTATATTTTTCTGCTTCGTTAATTTTTTTAATGATATTTAAATATGGTTCGGTTACTTCTTTATTTAATCCGTATCCAAAAATAGCATCAATAATTATCGTGTTTTTATTTATATTTAAAGTTTTAATTGGAGATTTTAAATATCTCTTTTTATTTTCAATTGCTTCACTAGATTTAGCTTCACTAACTTCATAAACATCAACCTGATATCCATTTTCAAGCAAATATCTAGCAATAACAAATCCATCTCCGCCATTATTACCACTTCCTGTAACAATTAAATAATAAAAACCTTTTGAAAAATTCGTTCTTAAAAACTCAAAAATACTGCGACCAGCTTTTTCCATTAAATCGAGTGAAGAAGCATAATTAGTTATAGTATATTGGTCAGCTTCTTTCATCTCTTTTGAAGATAAAATGTAATCCATATATTAATAATTATAAGCAAAAATACTTAATTATAAAGAATTTATCTATATTAAAAATTATATCTAATGTAAAATTATTCTTGTTTTAAAAAGGAAACAAAATCTTATGCATGTTAAAAATTATGAATCAATATTAAAAGAACTCGATACAGAAATAGCCATTAAATACATTAAAGATAACTTTGAAAACGAATTAGCAAAAAAATTAGATTTGATTAGAGTTAGTGCTCCTCTTTTTACATATGAAGATAGCGGGATTAATGATGATTTAAATGGAATAGAGCGCCCAGTAAAATTTGATATCAAATCAATCCCAAATAAAGAAGCTGTCGTTGTTCATTCTTTAGCAAAACGGAAACGTTTAGCTTTAGCAAGATATAATATTCCTCTTCATAAAGGGATTTATACTGACATGAATGCCATTCGTCGCGATGAGGATATGGATAATATTCATTCAATTTATGTCGACCAATGGGACCGGGAAAAAGTTATTTCTAATGAAGATAGAACTATTCATTATTTAAAAAAGACAGTTAAAGAAATTTATGGTGTAATCAAAAAAATTAATGCTAAAACCATAAAAAAATGGCCAAACTTAGTTAATTACTTCCCAAAAAATATCGAATTTATAACTTCAAAAAAATTATTAAAACTTTATCCAAATTTAACAAGTAAAGAAAGGGAGCTTGAATATGCAAAAACCCATAATCATGCAATATTTGTTTTAGGAATAGGAAATAAATTAAAAAATCAACTTCCGCATGATTTAAGAGCTCCAGATTATGATGATTGGTCTTTAAATGGAGATATTATTCTTTATTATCCACCTTTAGATGACGTTGTTGAACTTTCTTCCATGGGAATAAGAGTTGATAAAGATGTTTTATTAAAACAATTAAAATTATCTAATAAAGAAGACCGATTAAATCTTTTCTGGCATAAACTTTTAATTAATAACAAACTTCCTTTATCAATTGGGGGTGGAATAGGTCAATCTAGAATGTGTTTAGTCATGTTAAATAAAGTTCATATCGGTGAAGTTGAAGCTTCTATTTGGGACGATAAAACATTATCTTTCTGTAAAGAAAACAATATTCATCTTTTATAAATAATATCAACTTAAAAAAGAGCAATTCCTTGCTCTTTTTTAATTATATAAATTATATTTACTATAAATTATTTAGAAGATAATTCTTCATCGATTGCTTTAGCAGCATGTTTTCCTGCTCCCATAGCAAGAATAACAGTAGCAGCGCCAGTAACAGCATCACCACCAGCATAAACATGTGAGCGTGATGTTAATCCTGTTTCATCTTTAGTAACAATACATCCATGTGGATTTGTTTCAAGTCCTTCAGT
>CALVMY010000021.1 GCA_944349405.1 uncultured Bacilli bacterium
AATATTATCATAAGCATGAACCCAATCTCTTAATGTAGATCTCGAAATTCCTTTTTCTCTTGCAAATTCGCTTACGTTTTTTCCTGATCTTTTTAATTCTTTGACCAAATTTAATCTCTCATCATCAGTAAAATATTTTCCCATTTGTTCACCTCCATAAAAAAATCCTACAAGATTTTATTCAAGTAGGAAATTTTAATTTAGATGTAAATCTTTTACTTATACACTTAGAAATTATTTTAGTCCAAGTTTTTGTCTGCAACTCCAACTACTAAGACATAAAAAAATAGGACTCATATGTCCTACCTTACTTATATATCTAAACGAATATTTCGCGAAAATATTCGATGTTTTTTATATTTGGTGCCTTCTGCCGGAATCGAACCAGCAACCTACTGATTACAAATCAGTTGCTCTGCCAATTGAGCTAAGAAGGCATCTTCTTAATGGTGGGCGCTATTAGGATTGAACTAATGACCTCTTCCGTGTGAAGGAAGCGCTCTCCCATTGAGCTAAGCACCCATTTATTTAATTTTTAAATAATGAACCTAGCTTATAAAATTAATTTGGTGGGCCTTAATGGACTTGAACCATCGACCTCACCCTTATCAGGGGTGCGCTCTAACCAACTGAGCTAAAGGCCCTTGAGATAAGCATTTTTCAATGCTTGAATATTATATAGTTATTATCATAGACTTGTCAAATGAAATTTAATCTATTCGCACTAACAAAAACAAGATAATAATCATAAAATAATTAATTTTTATTATCAAAAATTATCAAAAATAATTATAAACGTAAATTTACAGTTTACGTTTATAAAAATATGATAAAATTTTATCGGAAAAATAATAAGGAGGATATATTTTTATGTCTAAATCGAAAGTATATTTTACTAAAGAAATAACACCAGAAAATATAGTTAAATTATATGACCTTTTAAATGCTAATATAGAAGGGAATGTAGCTTGTAAAGTTCATAGCGGAGAAGAAGGAAATCAAAATTATTTACATCCAGAATTTTTCAAACCCTTAGTAGATAAGGTTAATGGTACTATTGTTGAATGTAATACCGCTTATGAAGGAGAAAGAAACACTAGCGAAAAGCATTTAAAATTATTAGATAATCATGGATGGAGCAAAATATTTAAAGTAGATTTAATGGATGAAGAAGGTCCAGATGCAGTATTAGAAATTCCTGATGGAACAGTTATTAAAAAAGATTATGTTGGTAAAAATTTACTTAATTATGATTCATTAGTTGTTTTATCACATTTTAAAGGACATCCAATGGGAGGATTTGGTGGAGCATTAAAACAACTTTCAATAGGTTGTGCTTCCTCTATGGGTAAAGGCTATATCCATAATAGCGGAGGAGATCCGTGGGCAGATATGATGAAAGCAGACCAAGATAAATTCATCATGTCAATGGCTGATGCTGCTAGTGCGGTTGCTAAACACTTCGAAGGACACAGTGCATATATCAACGTTATGAAAAATTTAAGTGTTGATTGTGATTGCTGCGCTGTTGCTGAAGATCCATGCATGAAAGATATTGGAATTTTGGCTTCTTTAGATCCTATTGCATTAGATCAAGCTTGTATCGATTTAATTTATTCATCTAAAGATGAAGGAAGAGACCATTTTGTTGAAAGAGTTGAATCAAGACACGGCTTATTAATATTAGAAACTGCCGCCAAACTTAATTTTGGTTCAAGAGAATACGAACTTATCGAAGTTAAATAATTTATTTTAAAATTTAAATATAAATCGCCTTTAAAAAGGCGATTTTCTTATATATATAAAATAATTACTGGGTAATTATTTTAAGATGGATTAGCCCTCCCTCCCTTAAGGCCGGCCTTTATAAGGCAAGAATGAAACGAAGGTCCTACTTTTTACATTTTTAAGAAAAATTATTAAAAAATATCTTTAATTATAAACATTACTGTCATCTTTTAGAAATTTATTGAATCTAAATATTCATTAATTTTGCGATTCCTTAATATTACATCTTTTAAATATTTTTCATTATTTTGATAATTTGTATCTATTAAATATAAAGATAGATACCCAATTAAATAAACATCATTAATTTTAATTGCGTTAATCATCTCATTTTTCATTTCTTCGTTAGTTTTTAAACTATCTACTTCTTTAAACATATTAAATTCATCAGAAGAAATATTTTCTAAACTAAGTGTATATACATTATTATCAGAATTAGCAATAAAATTGTTAATTCTTTCTTTTAAATAATCACACTGAGGGCGTGTTCTTGAATAATATTAAATATAATAAAAATCATCTTCTTTTAAAAAGAAATCAAAACTTCTCATTGGTCCATTGAATCGAGCCATTGACTATTAGATGTTCAATTTAACGAAGACCGAAACACATCTAGAAAAGACAATGCAGCCTCTAATTTTTCGGTATTATGAAGATTTTGGCTAGCAATAAAGAAGCTCTGAATAATAAAAGCGGAGATGAAAAAAAGAAATTAACCACCGACAAATTTTTTATCAGAAATTCATTTAATTTTAAAAAGATTGAAGAACTTCTGTTCACATTTGACATCAAATAATTTTTAACATGCAAAAAAATTGAAAATTAGGTCTTTAAAAGTATCTAATTGTT
>CALVMY010000022.1 GCA_944349405.1 uncultured Bacilli bacterium
TTATTGCTGATCAAATTTTTAATGATTTAATGGGAGAAGATGTTGCTCCAAGAACAGAATTTATTAGAGATAATGCTCAGTTCGTTAAGAATTTAGATATTTAATCAAAGTGAGGTAATAAATTATGGCAGACGAAAATAAAATTGAAATAGAAAGTGGTATTGTTCCTTCCTTAAAAGATGCTGAAATTGTTGATGAAGTAAAATCCTCATTTCTTGATTATGCAATGAGTGTTATTATTTCACGTGCTCTCCCAGATGTTAGAGATGGTTTAAAACCAGTTACTAGAAGAATTATTTATTGTATGGATGAGAGTGGTTACACTCCTGATAAACCATTTGTAAAATGTGCTAAAGTTGTTGGTGATGTTATGGGTAAATATCATCCTCACGGCGATTCTTCAATTTATATGGCAATGGTTCGTTTAGCACAAGATTTCTCTATGCGTTATCCTCTTGTTGATGGTCATGGTAATTTTGGTACGATGGATGGAGATGATCCTGCAGCTTATCGTTATACTGAAGCTAGATTAGAAAAATTAGCTTTAGAAATGGTTAGAGATATAAATCTTAATACTGTTGATTTTTCACCTAATTATGATGGAAATTTAGAAGAACCAAATGTTTTACCAGCACATTTCCCAAATCTTTTAGTTAATGGGAGTGATGGTATTGCTGTTGGTATGGCTACTAAAATGCCTCCTCATAATTTAACTGAAGTTATTTGTGGCATTCAAGCTTATGCTAAAAATCCTGATATTAGTGTTGAAGAATTAATGACTATTATTAAAGGTCCTGATTTTCCAACTGGTGGAATCGTTTATGGTTTAAATGGAATCAGAGATTATTTCGCTACTGGAAGAGGAACTTTTACTTTAAGAAGTAAAACTCAAATTGTAGAAGAAAGTAATGGGAAAAGTAAGATAATTATCACAGAAATTCCTTACCAAACTAATAAAGCAAGCATTGTTGCTAAGGTTGGTGAATTATATAGAGATAAAAAAATCGAAGGTATTACCTCGATTAAAGATTTTTCTAAAGCTAATGTTCATATTGAAATTGAATGTAAAAAAGACGCAGTTGCATCAGTTGTTTTAAATCAATTATTTAAAAATACTCAACTCGAGACCTCTTATGGTGTAATTAATTTAGCAATTGTTGATGGAGTTCCAAGAGTTTTAACTTTAAAAGAATTATTACAAAATTACTTAGATTTCCAAATTGAAGTTGTCAGAAGAAGAACACTTTTCTTACTTGATAAAGATGAGAAAAGAAAGCATATCATTGAAGGTTTATTAATTTGTAGAGAAAATATTGATGAAATCGTTCAAATGGTTAAGGATAGTGAAAATAACCAAGATTTTATTCAAAAAGCAATGGCTTCTAGATTCCAATTTAGTGAAGTTCAAGCAAGCGCAATTATTACTTTACAGCTCGGAAGATTAACTCATTTAGAAAATACAAAACTTTTAAATGAAAAGGCACAATTAGAAAGTAATATCGAAAAATATCATCTTATTTTATCCTCACGTGAAAACATGAAGGATGTTGTTTTAAATGAATTAGAAGAAATTAAAACTAAATTTGGCGATGAAAGAAAAACAGTTATTTCTAATGAGTTTATCTCAATTGAAGATGAAGATTTAATTCCTGAAGAAGATATTGTTATTACATTAACTTCAAAAGGTTATATAAAAAGAATGCCTTCAAGTGAATTTAGAGCTCAAAGAAGAGGTGGAAAAGGTATTAAAGGTATGACAACTTATGAAGATGATGAAGTTGATAAGTTAGTTTATAGCAAAACTCATACTGATATCTTATTTTTCTCAAATTTAGGAAGAGTCTATAGAAAAAGAGGTTATGAAATTGCTGAAGGAAGTAGAATTGCTAAAGGAAATCATATTGGTAACCTTTTAAATTTAGATAAAGATGAAAATATTGTTTCTATTATTGCAGCAGATGATTATGAAAATAAATATTTATTCTTTGCAACTAAAAAAGGTTTAGTAAAAAGAGTTAAGTTAGAAGAATTTATCAGAATTAATTCAAATGGTAAATACGCTATTAAATTTAATGACGAAGATAATTTACTTGATGTAAAAGTTACTGATGGTAAAGCAAAAATCTTACTCGCAAGCAATGCTGGTCAACTTGCAATGTTTGAAGAAAGCCAAGTTAGAGCTATGGGTAGAAGTGCTAAAGGTGTTGGTGGTATGAAATTAGGTAAAAATTACCTTGTTTCATTAGCAACTTCTAATGAAGGTAATTTAGTATTTGTTATAAGCGAAAATGGCTTGGGTAAATTATCAAAAATTGAAGATTATAGAGAAACAAAACGTAACTCAAAAGGTGTTAAAACAATAAAAATCACTAAGAAAACTGGTAATTTATGCGCTATGAAAGTTGTTAATGGCGATGAAGATTATTTAGCTATTACAAATAGTGGAATTATTATTCGTTCTCCTTTAAGTCAAGTTAGATTATGTGGTAGAAATTCTCAAGGTGTTATTTTGATGAATGTTAAAAATGAAAATGATCATATTTCTTCTTTAACAATTCTCCCTCATGAAGAAGAAGCAAATGAAGAAAATGAAGTTGAAAATTTAACAAACGAAGAAATTAAATAAAATAATGAATCCATTAATATTTTTTAAAGAAAATAAAAAAAGTGATTGTTTTGAATCACAAAAATTAAAAAAAGCGCTTATTAATGCTTTAGAAATTAGAAATGCATCCTATGTAAATTCTATTTTAGATGAAACTTATGATTTAATACATTTTTTAAATTTAGAAGACGTTGCATATTATTCTAATTCGATTAAAAAAAGTGTAAAAAAAGTAATAAGTGTCTTTTTTAATGAAGAAGATTTTCGTGGAAGAATATTAGACGAAGTTAAATCATTAAAAGATAAAGAATCGACTTATACGATTAAAAAAAATGATGTTGAAATATTAAATAAAATTGATTGTATTTTTGTTCCTTCTTTAGAAGCAAAAAAATATTTAGAATCGTTTAATGTTACTAGTAGAATTGAAACTCTTTATTATCCATTAAGAAATATTAAATTTAATTTAGAAAATAATGTATTAAAAAACGTAGTTTATCGTTATTTTCAATTAGATGAAGAGAGCATTATTGCAACTACTTCATTATATTATAAAGATTATGATGCTTTTTTAAGATTAAAAGACTTAGCTACTTATTTTCCAAAGATTAAATTTGTGGTTTTATGTGAAAAAGATTTAATCAAAAATTCTTCTTTAAAGATAAGAAAAATATTTAAAGATAAAATTAATAATATTATTTTTGCGCCTTTATTAAATGAGGATATTTATTGTTCTTTATTTTATAATTCAAAGTTTTATTTAAATATTTCTTCCTCATATTCAAATACCATTGAACTTTTTGATGCGATGGCTTCAAAAACTCAAATTTTTTCATTAAATAATGCTTCTTTTAACGATATCACAATTGATAAAGAAACTTCCTATAACTATAATAATCTTGGTTTAATGAAGGAAGGTATAAATGAATTTTTATCCGGACTTATCGAATCAACTACTAAAAAAGCTTTCGAATTTTCAAAAGAAGCAAATGTTAATAAGGTAGGTAAAAAATTAATTGAAGTATATAAAAGTGTTTTGGAGGAATAAACATGTTAGATATTAATTATATTATTGAGAATAAAGAAAAAGTTAAAGAATTATTAAAAAGAAAAAATTACGAGGCTGATATTGATTCTCTTTGTGAAAATATTTTAGAAAAAAGAAAAATTCAAAGAGAAGTTGAACAAAATAAAGCTGAACAAAATAAATTATCAAAAAGTGTCCCAACCGTAAAAAAAGAAGGCGGTGATGTTACTAAAATTTTTGAAGAAGTTAAATACTTAGCTGCTTTAAATAAAGAAAAAGAAGAAAAATTAGACCTTTTAGAAAAAGAAATTAATAATGTTTTAGTTGCTTTACCTAATCTTCCTGATGAAGATTTACTTCCTGGAGAAAAAGAAAATAACAAACCAATTTATTTTTATAAAGATAAACCTATTTTTTCATTTAAAATTAAAGATCATGTTGAACTCGCTGAATCTTTAGGTTTAATTGATTATGAAAGAGGCGCTAAAGTAAGTGGTGCTGGAACATGGTTTTATACAGGACTTGGTGCACAACTTGAATGGGCTTTATTAAATTTCTTTATTAGTGAACATCTTAAAGATGGTTTTACTTTCATGCTTCCTCCACACATTTTA
>CALVMY010000023.1 GCA_944349405.1 uncultured Bacilli bacterium
TAAATCTCTCTACCTATGAGCAATCTTTGTTCTTTGTTGTATTTCATTTTCTTCCTCCTTGAGAAATATTATATAGAAAGTGAGCAGTGTATATGTAGGGGGTGAGCAAATTTATAATACCGTGCACTAAATAAAACTTTATTAAAAAGATTGAACCTATAATAAAAGCGTTTTTGTCACCAATCAGGCTATATTTTCGATAATCTTTGACATTTGATTGGGGGGGGGGGGTTATTATTTTTATAAATAAAATAGCGTATTTTAAGATTGTTTCGGCTATTTTATTTATTTAAGTAAGTAAATAAAAAATATAAATAATCTTAATATTAGTTATATTTTTTATTCTTGTATTAATTAATTATTTATTAAGAGGGGAATAAAAGATAATATGAAATTAGATAATAGTAAAAATAATAAAAATAATATTTATAAAAGAAGCAAAGCTTCTTTTATTAAAAAAGCATTTACCTTAATTGAATTAGTAGTAGTTATAGCTGTAATTGCTATTTTAGCAGGAGTAGGAGTAGCTACCTATTTTGCAGTTAATAATAGTGCTAATAGAAGTGCTACTGAACAGAATTTAAAACAAATACAAGATTTATATACTATATATAATATAGAAAATGAAGGCTCTTCATTTTCTAGTAATGATGATAAAGCATATGATTTTATTTCTTCTTATTTACCAGAACAAGGAATAAACTCATTTGATACTGATTTTATTAATTATATTGTTTTACATAAAAAAGATAATAGTGATGATACAAAGATCGTATATGTTACTACTAAACCATCTTATGGTTATTTTTATGAAGATGGTAATTCTTTAAGCGAAATAAAAGTATTTGATAAAGAAGAAGAATTAAAGAATTCAATTATTAGTGATGGTGAATTTAGTGAATATGATACATCGATATTAAAAGAAATGAGTGTTGCTCAAGCATCTACATTATATTCTTCTGATTTAGATAATGACGGGGTTATTAAAGGTGAAGAAGTAGCAAGAAAAGCTATTCGAATTACTTTAAAAGGCTACGATAATGGGAAAGATGTTCAATATTATTTAAAGAATGGTGAATCACTCGCTGAATGCGACACACGATATTTGAATGGACAAGATACAACAAAATTTGTATCTACTGGTGCACTTGTAGGGAATAGTATTTCACCATTTGTCCCTTATGGCACGGACGCCAATACTAATGAGAAATTTATTTTAACTGATAATATTTATATTAGTGTAGATGATTTGGCTAATTTTGTAGTTAGCGATGATACATTTGTAGAAACTTCTGAAGCAATAAAAATTTATCCAGACTTATTTGGAACAATTAAACAATTTGACGAGAATCTTTATATCTTTAAAGATATTGTTTTAAATGATGTCAAAACATCAATTGCTGATTCGGAAGTAAATTTATTTAATTTTCCTGCCGCTGTAAATCTATATGGGAAAAGCGAAAGAAAATTCGGAGAATTTGTTGATTGCATAAACTATGTTAAACAGAGTGGTATTACAAATGATTTTGATATTTACATTGGAAAGGAATGTGTTATTGACGAAAGTATTGAAATTCCTGAGAATGTTAGAGTAAAGATTAGTTATGATGTAACAAAATTTCCAATTCATGAAGGGGCAAATCGTATAAAAAATGAAGGGATTATAACTAAAAGCTCATCTACACCAGGCCATTTGATAATAAAAAATAATGCTACTATAACTCCAAAATTTACTGGCTACTTTAATAATGATAATGAGAGCGATAAAAATACCCAGTATGCTTATTATAATCAAGCTGCTATTACTGTTTTTTCTAATTTTTATTCTCAAAAAGCTGGAAGCCCAATAATTTATAAATCAGCTGGTCATTTGACAATAGAAGAAGGTTCAAAAATTATATTACAAAATAACGTTTGGATGAGAGCTTTTGGTCTCATTGATGGTGATGGTTTGATTTATGCTGAAAATGGAAGTTATATAATGCAACATATCTCTTCATATGATTGGCTAGCCGATTATTATTATGATGTTGGTGATGAAATTTTCCCGACACAAAAATTTACTTTTGACAATATTCATTGTAATGTTGAACTAAAGAAAAATGCCTCATTTATTGCTTGGCTTGCTATGCAAACTGAATATGATATTTGGAATCCAGAGAACAATTCTAGAACTACAGATGCGTATTTTACCTATATCGGCAATATCAGCAAAGATGCAGATTATAGTATTTGTGGCGAAGGAGATGGCAAGGAAATTCCTTATAGGGCTTTGTTTGGAATTGGCTCTTCAAATAATGAGGATTCTATTTTAATATCTAGGGATTCTAACTCTTTAAAGACAAATTTATATGATGAATACTATGATATTCATGAATTAAATGCATTAAGAGATGATAAACTTATTATTAATTTTAATGGAGACATTAATGTTGGAAATTTGAAAATTTCAAAAGCCGAAATTAAAGATTATTGGTTTCCTTTATATAATACCGAACTTCACTTTAATAAATCAGTAAATTTTAAGGGAACTTATAAAGAAGGTATAATATTTACTAGGCGGAATGATTTCGATCTTAAAATTAAGATTCTTCCAGGCTCAGCAATTTATTTAAAAGATTTGTGTGGCGCAGTTGGCGGCGATATCGTATCTTATGATACTTTTGATTATTTTGAAGATTCTAACGTAAATGGAGTCTTGTCTTTTCGTTTATTACCTAAACATCCGTACAATTATAATTTATCAAAAGAGCAAGTTTCGATAAATAAAGAAGTGCCAGCCGGATATTTGTATATTGAGTCAATTTCTGATGCTAATAATTTATCTGCTGACAAGATAAATACATTGGCTTGCAAAATTTTTGTATCGGAAAATTTAAAAGATACTTATAAAAATGAATTAACTTCCATAATAATTAGCAAAGCAAATAATACTTCATCAGAGACTAAAGAATTAATATCCGTTACAAAAACTTCTCTCGATGTAGTTATTACAGTTTCTATTACCACTGCAAAACTTGATGAGTCTAAAAAAACTTCACTGATAGTTTCCTCATTAAATATTCAATAAATAATAATGTGCTAGAAATATAAATTTGAAATAAGAAAAAAATCTCATTGGCTATGTTTTAAATATTACAAAAATATTAATATTTTATAGTTTGACTGCTTCTTTAAAGAATTTTATCAAATTTTTTAAGAATTTCATTATCTAATATTAAAATTATTAGATTTTATAATCCAATTATATTTTAATGTATATGCTCAAAATAAAAAACATCTCTAAATCATTTAATGATAATCTAATCTTAGATAATCTCTCTTTTACCTTCTTAGATAAACGTATCTATGGATTAATTGGTAAAAATGGAGAAGGTAAAACAACATTAGTTAATATATTAACTAATGTTTTATTACCTAGTAATGGAGAGATTATCTATAATGATAAATTATTAAAGTTAGATAAAAGTAATGATTTAGATCTATTAAATTATAAAAAAGATATAGCTTATTCTACAGATGAATCAGCTTCTTTAGAATATTTAACACCTTTAGAATATTTTTCTTTTATTAACTCTATTTTTAATAAGGGTATTAAAAATAAGAGTGATAAAAAGAAAAATATTGAGTTATTAAATAAAAAAGTAGAAGAAGCAGCTAATTTATTAGATTTTACTTCTTATTTAAATAAAGTAATTGCCCTTTTATCACATGGTAATAAACAGAAAGTATCTTTAATAAGTTCTTATATTCATAATCCTAAAATATGGTTTTTAGATGAACCATTTTTAGGATTAGATATAAATGGAAAAAATGGATTAATTAAATTAATTAAAAAATTAAAAGAAGAGAATAATTCTACTATTATATTAATTATTCATGATATTGAAGAAGCTTTTAAATTATGTGATGAAATATTATTACTAAATGATAAAAATATATCTAAATCATATGATTTAGATATATTAAATCATGATAGTAATAATATTAATAATAAGAAAGAAATAATTAATAAATATATTAGTGAGGTCAATTCTTTATTATGATTATCTCTTTAATTAAAAATGAACTTAAAAATATATTTATTAATTCTAGTGATATTATTAAATATAAAGATAAATTATCTTTATATTTAAATATATTTATTCAAATATTAGTAAATATAGTTATTAGTATTATATTTTCATTAATATCATTCTTTATATTTAATAAATATAAAGAATATAGTATTAATGAATATAATTTAACTAAGATATTTTATATACTTATTATAGCTATTTTATCTATATTTTATATTTTTATAACGATTAATACTCTCTCTAAAATTATATATAAGAATAACGAAAAAAAGTTGTTTTTACCTTTACCAATTTCTTTAAAAAATAGATATATCTCAAAATTATTAGCAGTTTATATTAAATTAATTAGCGATTATTCATTAATATTTTTTTCTATCTCTTTAGCTTTAATCTTTACTTTATTTACTTCTTTAAATAACTCTTTGATATATTTATCGATATTTTTTTCATTCTTAATTTCATTATTTTTACCTACTCTTATTATTGGAATATCTTTTATATTTGTAAGAATAAATGTAAAAGTGAATGAAATTATTAAAAGTAAAAATATCTTAACTAGTATTATTACTTTATTTTTAATTATATTAATTGGTTTAATATATTATTTTTTATTAACTATTTTAATTAAATTAATGGGGGATGATTCACTAAATATACTTTTTAGTGGTCAAAATATTATATTTTTAGGTAAACTAGTTAACTATTTATATCCATTTAATTTTATTTATGAAGCAATATCTTTTTCTTCATTTTCTATATTAAATTTATTTATTTTTATCTTTATTTTTATTATTTCTTTTTTATTAATTATTTTATTTTCTTATTTTAATAATTACTGTTATAAAAAAGATAATATATATTTAGATTTAAATAATAATAAAAAGAAATATCAGAATAATAATAAAAAAGAATATAAATTTTATTCTTTTCCTCTTTTAATTAAAGAATTTATTTCTTCACTTAGAAATGGTGAACATTATTATTCTTATATTTCTTTAATTATTATTATTCCTTTATTTTCAATTCTTTTTATATTATTTATTAATAATATATTTAAAATATATTCTTCCTTTTTTATTAAAGATCCTTCCTATTTATATTCTTTAGATCTACCTTATTTTATAGCCCTTTTAATATATAATTTTCCTTCTTATAAATTATTAATTATAGTAGCTTTTATATCTTTTTTTATATCAATGATGTTTTCTTTTAATTTATCTTTATTTAAAAATGAAGAGTCTTCATTTTTAATATATTTATCTTTCCCTTTAAATATTAATTATATTGTTATATCTAAACTAATATTTTTATTATCGTCTTTATTTATATCTTTAATTATTTTATTTTTAGGATTAACTATTTTTAACATTTTATCTTTTATTGAATCAATTATTCTTTTAATCTTTACTTTTATTTTTACCCTTTCTTCAATTTTTTATTCTTTTTCATATAATTTAAAAGATTTAAAGAAAGATGAGAGTTTATCAAACTCTTTACTTTCTTTAATCTTTTTAATTATTTATATTCTTTCTTCGATTTTATTAATTATTATATTTACTTCTTTAGATCAAAATATTACTTATGAGAATTTAGAAATATATACTTTTTTAATTACTTTAATTCTTTTTATTCTTTTATTTATATATACCATTTATTTATTTAAAAAGAATTTAAAAAGATTTGAGATTAAGATTAAATCTAATGGGGTGAGGATTTTAAAATGAGAAAGAAACTACTTACTTTAATATTTTTATTTCCGCTTATTTTAGTTTTATTTTTATTTTCTTTTTCTTTTTCTATTTTGCCTTCTTTAAATGATGTTCCTGATAGAATTTCGTTTAATGACTCTTTTATGTTTATCTTTTTAAATGAAAAAGAAGAGTTAGATGTTACTATCTCTCCTTATAAAGAAGAATATCAAGAAAATATTATTTATGAATCTTTAAATGAAGATGTAGTAAAGGTCAAAAAAGATGATGATATATATAATTGTGTTGGTTTAAAAGAAGGAAGAGCGGTTTTAAAAGCTAGCTATAAAGATTCTTCTTATTTAACTAGCTATATTAATGTTATTGTTTTATCTAAAAATGAATTAAATAAAAACGGATTATATGTTTTTGATGATAATATCTCTTATAATGGCATAAATACTTATTTAAATGAATCACCAAAAAAAGGAAGATATCAATTAAATAAAGACTTAACTTCATTAAAGGTAAATGAAGTTAATGCTTTCTTTTATCTTGATATCTTCGATTTTACTCTTTCAGATACGGTTATAAATGATGAACTTATAGCGACTAAAGAAGTAGAAGATATTAATATCATCAAAGGTGATTTAAATATCACCTTTATTGATTCATTAAATAAATATAAAGTCGAAGTTTTATCAAATGAAGATATTGAAATCGAATTTATTAATAAGAATAATCTTAAATATACATATAAAGCTGAAGTAGTAGATGATTCTTATTTTATTAATTCTTATTTTGATTTAGTTTATTTAACAAATCATAAGAATAATAAATATAACTCTTCTTTAATAATGAATACTTCTTTAGATAGTGCATCTTCTTCTTTTACTTATAATCCTTCAACTAATATATATGAAGAGATTAATTCGATTAAACCATTATTATTAACTAAAAAAGAAAAAGAATTATTAGAAAGTTTAAATAATAACAATAATAACTCTAATAATACATATTCTTATTTTTATAAAGAAGTTGATTTATCGCGTATTTTTAATAATTTTTCTTCTTCTTTAAACTATAAAGAAAATGATAATTCATCAATCTTTTATATCGAATATTTATCTATAAATATTAACGATATAAATAATGATGATTATCGTTTTTTAGATCGTATATATGCTTCTAAAATAAGTAATAATAATAGTAATAGTAGTAATAATAATTTAAATTATTATAAATCTATAAAGGTGGGTATTAATTTATCTTCCTCTTTATATGGGAATGGATATATGATTAATTTTAATGATTTAACCTTTCCTAGTGGCACAATTAATTATATTAATAATACTTCTTTAACAGATATATCTTCTTTTAATGATTGTTTCAAAGGACCATTAAAAGTAGTAGGTATATTAAATGAATTTAAAAACATTAATAATAAATATGATAAGAATATAGATATCTTATTATCATCCTTATATAAATATAAGGATGATAATATATCTATTTTAATTAATAATATTAATAATATTATTTTAGATAATATTATTATTAAAGGATGTAATAATAAAACTAGTTTAAATGAATATCGTTATATTGGTAATTTAATAGGAATATATAATTCTAAAAATATTATTTTAAAAGATTTATCTTTATCTAACTCAAGGAATATAATATATCAATCTTCTTCCTCTAATATCGAATTAACTAATTCTTTATTAATGAATAGTTATGATAATTTAATTAAGTTAACTTCATCCTCCTATAAAGCATTTTTATCTTTTGAAGATTCTTTAAATTATGAGTTTATTAATGATGATAGTGATAATAATATAGATAACACATCAAATATCGATAATGATTTAACTATTGAAAATAATATCTTTTATTCTTCAGGATTTGCCTCTATATTTATTGATAATCATTTAAATGGCTCAATCTTATATAATTCTTCTTTTAATGATTATTTTTCTAGTTCTCTTCCTTTAGGAGGAGTTTCTAAAGGAAGTAAAGTAAATATAAAAGGAAGTAATTATTTTTATGATTTTAAAAGATTAGATGAACTTAATATTAGTAGTATATTTGAAAGTGATAATTCTTCTTTTTCTTCGATTATTTCTTCATTAAATATATCTTCTTTATTAAATAATGAATTTAATAAAGAAGAGAATAAAGTATATTTATTTGGTGAAAATAATGAATATATCTCTACTCCAATAATCTCTTTAGGAGGAGGCAATAATTTTTCTAAAGTTGATATAACTTCTTCTTCTTTAACTCCTTTATCTCCTTTTAAAGGAGAAGATGGAGTTAAAGTAGAAGAAGATTCAATCTTTTATATGATTTTTGGAAATGGCCCATTTAAATTTTATTTATATAAAAATGATGATTTAAATACTTTAAATCCATCAAGTAAAGTCGATTTATCTCTTATTAGGTATTAATTTTTAATACTTTTAGGTTAGCACTCAACCTGAAAGATATCATTTTTTGCAAAAGTGTCTAAAAATCTTTAAACCTTTTGAAAATAGTAATCTATAAAATATCAATATTTTAAGTTTATAAAGCATTAATTATGCTTTAAGTAAGTTAATAGGAATAACATAAATACCTTCTTTATTAATATAATAAGGTGATCCACTTCCTACTAGAATCATTAAAAAAGAAGGAGCTTTTTCTTCACTTTTTTCAATTAATTTATTTTTTAATAGAAGAAGTGTTTTTTTAGCTTGCTTAATTCCATTTTCTCCACCTATTTTTATTTCACATAATCCATATCTTCCATCATTAAGTTTTAAAATAGCATCACATTCTAATCCAGCATTATCACGATAATGTTTAACTTCTCCATTAAGTTCATTCATATAGATTGATAAATCTCTAATAGCTAAATCTTTAAAAAAATAACCAAATGTATTTAAATCATTAATTAAATCAAAGGGCGAAAGATTTAAAGCAGCACAGGCAATAGATACATCATTAAAATGGCGAGTAGGAGTAGAGCGAATTGATGTTTTTGATCTAATCGTTGGATTCCATGATTCAATATCTTTAATAATAAATAAGTTTTTTAAAACATTTAAATATTCATCAAAAGTAATTCGACTAATATTTATTTCTCCGCTTTTAGTTAAATCATCTAAAATAGTTTGTTTATTGACTTGTGTTGATATATTGCGGGCATAACTTTTTACTATTGATCTTAAAATATCGGGATTTTTACGATTATATTCTTCGTTTTCTAATGAAGTTAAATTAAATATTTCTTTATAATAATTCCTTGTTATTTGAATAGCATCTTCTTTATTAGTGGCTTTTAATGTTAAAGGCCATCCCCCTCTTACTGTTAAATATGCTAAATCAAAAAGAGTAAAATCATTGTTAGGTTCATAAAAATCGATTGGTTTATTTAAGAATAAATCATTTAAAGAGATTAATCCTTTTGAATCTAGAGATTCAAAAAGAGACATTGGCCTCATTTCTAAAGAAGTTATTCTTCCGGCGCCAGTATGAAATATATCTTTTGTATCAGTAGGAGTAGCACTCCCAGTTAATATATATTTACCAAATTCATAGTTAAGATCTAAATCAGCTTTAACTTGGTTAAAGATATCTTTTACTGTTTGCCATTCATCAATTAAATGTGGTTTTTCTCCTTTTAAGGCTATCGAAGGATTTGCTTTAACCATTTCTATTGTATTTTTAACATTAAGACGGATATTACTTTTTGCATAATTTAAAGCGGTAGTTGTTTTTCCACAAAATTTAGGCCCTTTTAAAAGAATTGCTCCACTAGTTCTTAATAACTTTTTAATTTGGTTATCAATATAACGACTATAATATTTCATATTTTAAGATCTCCATACTATATATTGTATAAAAAGTATACAAATTTTCAATACTTCACTATACAATTTTTCAATATTTTAAAATTTTAAAATTATATTTTCCTTTAATATTTCTACACGGACATTCATTAAAAATGTCCGTGATAAACATTGTTTATCACCTATTAATAATTGAGTTTATTAATTTAATAAATGTTAATATACAAAACTAGATTTAAAAGTATACTTATAAGTCTACTTTTAAAGTCTACTTTTATTATTTTCAAATAGAGAAGAAACAATCCATTCACTTTTCTTTTTATTCCGACTCTTGTTAATAATTTTTATATTTATTACTTTTTAAAAACTGTTTTAGCAATACTTAAAACAGTTAAAATATCCTTTTTTAAAGTAAAGATACTATTAACTATTTATTTTTAACCATTAAAAAGCGATCTATAAACCTTAATTTATTTTTTGATTCATTATTTTCTTTATTTTCTTTTCTTTTAAATGAATAAAGCGATATTAAATTAAGAGAGAAATATTTATTAACTAAATACATTAATCCAAAAATAATAAATAAAGCAGTTATTAATAATAAATAATAAATAAATAAGGTAGTAGTAGTTAACTTATTTATTCCAATATGTCTTAAAATTGTTCCAAATATTATCTCATCTAATACAACATATTCTAAGTTTTGAGAAGGGAATATAATCTTATAATGGACTAATAGAAAATAAGATATTATTAATATATATCCGATTAATAAATATGGATAATCTCTTTTATTAAACTTTATTAAGTTTAATAAAAGATTTAATCCAATAAAAAATAATGTTATATGAGATATAAAAGTCATATAAATATTAAAAGTATTAAATTCATTATCTTTAAATAAATAAGTAATTATATAGCTTAATCCACTTATAAAAGAGATTGAGGAAGCAAAATAATATAATTTTTTAATATTAAAGATAATAATTATAGATACTAAAAAATATGAAATATGAGAAAATTCTACCGGATAGATATTTAAATCATTAATATAGTAATAACTAAATTCAATTATTTTCCATATAAGTAGAATAATACTAATAATAGATAGTATTATTCTATTAGCCTTATAATATTTATGTAAGAATATAGTTAATGCTATAACTATTAGTGTTAATACAGTTAATAATATCTTAAGTTCATCCATCTTTAATATTATATATTAAAGATGTAGATATATTAATTATTATTTATTTTTTTAACTTAATACTTTGCGTATCTCTCTATTTTCTTAATAAAATTACTTTGCGTATTTCTCCTATTTTACTTATAATAATTATAAGTATGATGATTTTAAAAAGAAAAATATATTCGAAATTAATCGAATGGAAAAATAATTCTTTAGGTAGAACCTCTCTTTTAATCGAGGGTGCTAGAAGAGTCGGAAAATCTACTATTTGTGAGATATTTGCTAAAAATGAATATCAATCATATATAATTATTGATTTTGCTAAAGCTAGTAAAAATATCAAGGATAATTTTGATAATTTAAATAATTTAGATATTTTTTACCAAAATATTTCTCTTGAATATAATACAAAATTATATAAAAGAAAATCCTTGATTGTTTTTGATGAAATACAAAATTTTCCTCGTGCTAGAGAAGCTTTAAAATATTTGCTTCAAGATGGTCGATATGACTTTATTGAAATTGGCTCATTAATGTCTATTAAAGAAAACGTTAAAAATATAATAATTCCTTCTGAAGAAGAAAAAATAAAAATGTATCCGCTTGATTTTGAAGAGTTTCTTTTAGCAGCAAATGAAGAAGTTCTTTTAGAATATATTAAAGAAAGTTTTTCTAATAAATTGCCTTTATTAAATGCATTTCATAAAAGAGCAATGCGCTTATTTTATGAATATATTTTAGTTGGCGGAATGCCTCAAAGCGTTATATCTTATTTTGAAAATAATCGAGATTTTTCTTTATGCGATAAAGAAAAAAGAAGAATACTATCGTTATATAAAGATGATATTAAAAAAGCTTCTAGATTATATAATTTTAAAGTTTCTTATGTATTTGAAAATTTACCAGCTTTTTTATCTAAACATGAAAAAAAGATTGTTTTAAAAAGGAAAAATGATTTATATTCGACTTATGAAGATGCTTTTTTTTGGTTAGAGGATTCTTCGATTTGTAATTTGTGTTATAAAAATAATGATCCAAGTGTTGGCTTATCATTAAATAAAAATTTAAGTGCCTTAAAATGCTATTTAAATGATACTGGTTTACTTGTATCACTTACCTTTAATGAAAATGAATTAATGAGTAATAATTTATATAAAGCTATTTTGGATGGTCGTTTATCATTTAATAAAGGAATGCTTTTTGAAAATGTTATTGCTCAGATTTTAACTGCTAAAGGAAAAAAACTTTTTTTCTATACACATTATGATGAAATTAAACATCGTAACGATATTGAAATTGATTTTCTTCTTTCCAATCAAAGTTATACTAACTATAAAATTTATCCTCTTGAAGTTAAAAGCTCTAAAAATTATACAAGTGTTTCATATGATAAATTTAAAGAAAGATTTAAAAATAAAATTGGATATTCAGTATTAATTCATCCTAAACAATTTGTTATTGATTCAAATAATGACATAAAAATACCTCCATATATGTTGATTTGTCTTTTTAATGATTAGATTAAAGTATTTTTCCTTTTTTATATTTATTTTTATCTATCTAAAATAGCGATTTTTTCTTTTTGGTAGAAATTTAATAATAAAAATAATCTCGATAATATAATAAAAACATAAATACTTTATAAATAAGGAAATTATTATTCATTAATAATAATTTCTTGTATAACTATAGAAAACCTGAAATTAAAGAAAATGTATATATTAGTTATGATGATATTAATAATAAATGAAAAACAAGATGACTCTTTAATACCTACTATTGAATAATTATTAATATTTTTTAATTAATCTTGTCATATATCCGTTATATTATATACGCTCTATATCCTTACTCTTAAAGAGTAAGGATATTTTCTTATTAAACATAAATAAATTTGACAATTGAGGGGGGGGGGTTAGAATTTTTGTGATTTTTAAATAAACGAGGAGTTTTGTTATGTTTAATAAGAAAAAAGATCTTAACAAAAATATTAAATTAAATAAAAAGAAAAAAGGATTTACTCTTGTAGAATTAGTTGTAGTTATAGCGGTTATAGCCATTTTAGCAGGAGTAAGTGTTGCGGCTTATTTTGGGGTTACAGATAGTGCAAATAGGAGTGCTGTTGAACAAACAATAACTGATATTAAAAATTTATACACTATGTATTATTTAAAAAGCGATTCAGATGGAGATTTAAAAGATAAGATTGATAGTTTTGTTGAATTTACTTATGAAAACGGTATTCAAAAGAATAGTTTAAATTATCGTCTCAATAATAATAATAAAGAATCAAAATCAATTGATGATGAAACAGGCATTATTACTTTTATATATACCGATTTCAATACAGGCTATGCGGGGTTATTTAATGTAAGTTACGAGAATACAATTCTTAATAATTCAATTGATGAAAATATCAACGTTTTTAAAAATTTTGATGAAGCTTCCTCCTCTATTGGATATAGCGATTATTATAAAAATTTAAATAATTTTTGGGAACTTTATTTAAATGAAGATAACGAAAGTATAATTACCAATAGAGTGGATATTCTATTTAACATTAGTGGCATTTCATTTGATTTAGAACAAAGGGAATTAAAAAATTTAAATTGGAATGAAATAAATCAATATTTGCCTAAAACCGAATACTTTGTTTTAGATAATAAAATTAACGATAATGATTCCCCTTCTTCTGATGGCAAATATTATTATGAGGGGAATGGGTTTAAACTTGTTGATGAAAGTGGAAATGATATTTCTCTTTACCAAGATTATTTAATTGAAGGTGGGGAAGATAAAAAGATAAATATTAAATCCGAAATGGGAGAAGTGCCTAATATCAACAATGAGGAGATTGTAGCTTCTATAAAACAGTATAGTGATGTTGTTATAAAGAGATACAATGATGATATAACTCCTGACGAAATTGATGTTGATAAATCAGGTAAACCAACCATTTATTATTTCGATAATATAGAAAACGCAATTAATTTTGCAGGAGAATATGAAACAGATACTGAAATAAGGCTTTATAAACCATCTTCATCCAGTATATGTGGAGATACTCCTGAAGAAGATATTACTGACGAAACTGAAGGATATCCAATATTAGAGAAAACTTTCCAATATCACGAAATTGATGTTTTAAAGACAACAACAATTAATTCAAATGTTACATTAAAAACAGGTGTAAAGTTAAATTTAAAAGTCGGCCCTGTCGATGGGAGTGATTCGGTTCAAAGTTTTGATAATTTATATAACGTTTTTACTGATCAATCAAAGATTGATGGCCAAGATTATAAAAAAGTTGTTAGTGAAGCTACATTAGATACTAAACCACAAATTGAATTAAAAATTGGCTTTGGTGTTACTTTTAATGTTTTTGGCTATTTAAATATTGGTGCAAACCTTGCATCTCTTTCAAATACTGTATTTACAAATGGCAGTTCTTATAAAGTGATTCCAATGGGCGGACTATTAGACTCTGAAAAAACTCCGTTTAACCAAATATATTTAGAGGAAAACAGTAAACTTATATTAAACGATAATGCCGAATTGAAGATATATGGAAGAGCTTGTGGCGAAGGCAAAATTATTTGCTTAGATAATTCCTTAATTTATGAGGCTGGCTCAATTAGAGATCACAAGGGAGGCACAAATTTAATGAATTGCTACAGGCAAGAAGTATTCCCTTTTGTATGTTATGAATTAAACCACAATTTTGTTGAAACTATTTTTTCAGAAGGCGCTACATATACGGTTTTCTTTCCTCTAAGGGATGGTAGCGGAACAACATACGATTTTACTATTGATTTTATTTCCCCTTTGTCTAATCAAAATAAATCGATTTTTTCAATCCTAGAAGGATATTTAATCCGCAAAACTGAAGAAAAAATTACAAATTTTACTTTATACGGCAAAATGACTGACAATGAGTTTGAAATGAGAATCGACATTTTAGGAGGATTTAACTTTAATGTTTCAAATTTTGAATTTCCATTGTCAAATTTACATATAACTCTTTATAGCGATTCTGTGCTAACTCTTAATCATTTGTTTTTAAAAATTCTCCCTACTTCAAGCATTGATGTAATGGAAAATTCTATTTTCAATGTAAACAAAGGCATTGTTTCTTTTGAAAAATTTGAGTATTACGGTTATTTAAATGGAAACTTCGGTAATTTTTATAAAAATGAGTTTAATGATTTAATTGGTAAAGGGTTAAATATTTATGGAACTTTAAATGTTGGTGAAGATGTTTCTAAATTTGCCGGTAAAATTGAAGTCCATAATACAGGCGAGATTTTATTTAAAAATAATAACAAAAATATATTTTCTTATGAAATTAAAGAATATGGCTTAAGTACAGAATTGAATTATGAAGATGTTAGTGAAGATAAAAAAGAGGCTTTTAAAAATATAATTTTAAATATTAAGCTTTATTTTAAGGAATCAATAAACATTAAAAATTATTTTAATTTTGACGAAAATTTTAATTATGAAATTAAAATAGTTGATAATAAAGGTATTACTATCGAAAATAATACAGTGATTTTAAAAAATGAAAATTATACAGAGGGTTCATTATTAAAGATCATTGATTTATCTGATGATTCGGAAATAATTTATATTTCCTTAGTATAGTTTATGTTTCCATCCTTTGAATTATTTGGCATAACAATAAGAACTTATTATTTAAATATTGTATTAACATTTATATTTTCTATACTTATCTCTTTTGTTGTTTCGATTAAAATATATAAAAACTATAAAAAATATAAGTTATTTATCCTTGTTGGATTATGGCCTTTAATTGGTACTTTGTTTGCTTTATTATTTGGCACTTTAGAAAACATAATTTATTCTCAAAAATTTGAATTAGGTAATTTATCTTTATTAGGTACATTATTCTTTGGTCCAATATACTTTTATCTATCTTCAAATTTTTTGAAGATAGATAAAAAAGATACATTTAATTTATTATCTTTTGAAGCTTTATTTATATTAGGGTTTTTAAAAATAGGATGTTTTTTAAATGGATGTTGTTATGGTATAGTTTCTGATGTTGGATTTATATATCCTTTTGAAACCGTTAAAAGATTTCCAGTTCAACTTCTAGAGACATTTGTATTCTTTTTATTATCTTTTTTCTCATTATTATTAATTATAAAAAAAAAGAAACTTATTATCCTTCTTATATGTTTTTGTGTGCTTATCCAATTTCACGTATCTTTTTAGAGTTTTTAAGAGATAATACTAAATATTTTGGGTTTAGCGCAGGACAAATTAATTCAATAGTATTTTTAATTTTGTTTATTGTTGTAATATTAGTTTATAAACATGAAAATAAGAATATAGAAAATCCGGATAACTAAAATTAACTAATTTATATTAATGTCACATATTAGTTAAATTATTATACACTCTATATCCTTACTACTTATGTAGTAAGGATATTTTCTTTTTAAAATCAATTAGATTTGACATTCAATGTGGGGGAGGGGTAAAATTCAAACGATTTTAAAATAAAACTAAATTTATTAGTTTTGGAGTGTATATGAAAGTAAAAAATAAATTAAAGAAAGCATTTACGCTTATCGAATTAGTAGTAGTTATAGCAGTAATTGCTATTTTAGCTGGAGTAAGTGTTGCGGCTTATTTTGGGGTGACGGAAAGCGCTAAAAAGAGTAATTTGGAAACTAAAGAAGAACAAATCAATACGCTATTTACAACTTATCAATTAGAAAACGGAAGTGATTTATCTTCTTTTAGTAAGAGTGAATTAAATAACTATATGTTAGGATTCTCTAATTACTTATTAGAGAATGGTTTAAATGAAGATGAATCATTTAAATATAAAGTAGTTGAATTAATAAATACTTCTAAAACAAGAAGTAACGAAGATAACGATTCATCTAAATTAGGAGTCATTTTCTTAATTAGAGAAGATAACTACTATAAATATAATATTTATGATGTATCTTCTTCTTCAATGATTAATCTTGATGATTCTTTTATTGAATCATCAATCTTTAAAAGTGAAGAAGAAGTTAAAAATAATATCATAACAAATAGTGGATCTTTTATATCTAGTGAAGATAAATCATCAATTGAATCATCTTCTAGTTTAAATAATGTGTTTTTGCCAATATTAAAAGAAGATGAAGAAGGGAACAAAGAATATATTATCCCTTATTATCTTTACCTTTTAGATAAAGATAATGATGGTATTAATGAAGAATATTATGTTCCTATTACTTCTACATTATTAGATGAATATAATGATAATGAAGAATTTAAAGATTATGAATTAGGTGAAGTTGATAAAAGCGACGTTTTAACGGTTTATGATACACGTTTTGATATTACTTTTACTGGTTCAAATGAAAAATTTGATATATCAAAAGTTTATACATTCGATGATAATAGCGAACCAACATTAAAAGACGGTTATTATTTAGTTAATACAATTAATTTAAATTATAAAACTCGTAATTATGATGGATCTAATATTAACTTAGATAATTACGAAACATCTTTAATTTCTTCAGATCAAAAAAAAGTATACTATTTCTCTACTTTAGACCAATTTATCAATGCATATAATGAAGATAAATTCTCTTCTTTTGGCGAAGGAACATATCTTTTTGTTGGAGATGCTACATTAGATCAAGATTTTACTGTTCCTAATGGATGGACGATGGTTGTAGATTTTTTAAATACAACTGAGGATATGATGGATTTAATGGATAATTATTCGATTGATAGTCTTAGCGGAAATGAAAGTACCAACTTAGAAAAATCAAATAATAGGAGAGGTTATGGCAAATTCGAATCTATTACCGGAAATCCTATAGGAGTAACACAAAATAATATAAATAATTTTACTATAAAAAATGGTTCCTCTCTTAATTTTAGTGACAAAGCAAATTTAAGAGTCGAAGGCTATGTTGGAATTGCCAGTGGAGGGAATTCTTTTGGAACAGGCGATTATGGAAGCATTACATTAGAGGGGAATTCTTCAATAAATTTGTCAAGTACTTCGACATTAAAGTCAACTGGTTATATACTGGGCGAAGGAGCTATAAATACTTCTAAGGGCTCAAAAGTTTATGAAGTTTTTAAGTATTATGATTTTAGAGGAGGACAAATCAGTAGTGGTTTTTATTCTAAAAACGTTTTTCCTTTAATGCATTATAAAATTGATAATATTTGTGCAAATTTATATTTGGTTTATGGGTCTATTTATAATTTGATTAGTTCTGCCTATGCTGGGCTAGGTACTGATGAATTTAATGATATGTCTTTGCCATTTATATCTAATGAAAAAGGGTTATTTATTGGAGAAGAAGGGAGCGTTATTAAAAAAAGCTCAATTAAAAATGGGAATTGGAAATTAGAATTTTTAAAAGGAAATTTCCATGACTCTAATATGAATTTTGAAATGACTACTTCAAATATTGCCAGGGAAATCAATTCTATCGAATTTCCATTTCCTTTAAGTAACGTGGAAATGATTGTCTCAAATGATGCAGAATTAAAAATTAATGCTGTGGAAGAAATAGGAAACAAAGAAGAGAATTCAACTTACGTTCTAATGCCTGGCAGCACTATAACTCTTGAAGGAAAATTAATTTTCGATAATAGTTCAAAATTAATATTGCTAAATTCCAACAACAATTTTTATAAAGAAATGGTTGAAAATGTTACTTATAGTGTCGATACTAAATTATGGGAGACTTTATCTAATGCTAACAAGGGAAAAATGTTAGTTATTAAAGATAGTGGAGAATTATTTTTAGTAAAAAATTCAAACTTATATGGAGATATTGGTTCTATTGATTCTTATGGAGTAATTAGTAATGAATCTAATAATAATGATAATTTTGATTATACATATTTATCTAGTGTAAAAACTTTTTCTATTCTCGGATTAACTAGATATACGCCAGAATTCAAGACTATTTCTATACCTTTTATTGAATTTAGTTCATATTTAACTAATAATTAACAAAAAAACAAAATTTAATTTTTTTAAATAATTAAGGAATGTTCTAATATTTTCCTTTATTATGATTCTTGCATTATTGTAATTATACGAATTTAAAAAAATTTATATTTGTAAAATGGGGAAAAATCATTTCTTAAATCTTATAAAATCCACTTTTTATCAAAGTTCAAAAATCTAAATATAATCTTCTCATAAATTTGAGGAGATTTTTATTGTGGAGTGCTAATATAATTATACATTAATCGAAAATATTTATTTTACCGACAATGTAGTTTTTGTTATAGCGCAATAAACTGGATTAAAAAATAAAAGAGCCAAGCAATTGGTAGTTCTTATATTGACATTACCATTAAATGAATCAAGGAACAATTTGATAAGATTAATTTTTTAATTTTTAAATTTTGCAAAAAACTTGCAAAATTAAGGAATAAATTGTATAAATAATGAAATTAGGAGAACACTATGTTACTTTTATATAAAATTAGTAATTTTAAGTCAATTTATGATCCTATAACAATATCATTTCTTGGGAATAAGTATAATGATGACACTCAATATGAAGCATACTTTGCAAATGAAAAAGGGCAAAGAGTTTTAAAAGGTATAGGAATTTTTGGCAATAATGCAACTGGTAAATCTAATATTATTGAATCTTTTGAGGTGCTTAGAAGAATAATTGTTAGTTCAATATTTATTACAGAAAATACTAAATTAAGTTTTTTGCATCCATTCGAATTTTCTAATAATAGCAAAAACGAACCAACAAATTTTTATATCGAATTTTTTAATGAGGACAATAAAACTTTGTATTTTTATACCCTTTCTCTTACAAAAAATAGTATTATAAAAGAGATTTTGGATATTTCGATAAATAATCGTACTATTCATATTTTTAAAAGAGAATTTGATAATTTAGAAATTAATCATAACTATTTTAAAGAAAACGATATCAAAGTAATTCAAGAAAGAAATTTAAAAAACAAGCCAATAGTGACTTTTGGAGCTCAGTTCAATTTCAATATACTTAAAGATGTATACAATTATTTTTTAAATAAAATATATATTGTATCCGGTTTAGCAATGCCAAATGCATTTGGCATTGGGAAAAAGATAAATGAAGATAAAAAATATCAAGAATTTCTTAATTCTTTTTTAAAAGCTAGCGATTTAAGTATTTATGATACAAAGAGCGTAAAAAAACAAATAAATATTATTCCACCAAATTTTAGCGATAAAATTGATTTTGTTTCAAAATTTGAAAAAACAAATGTATATGATGTCATTTGTAATCATAAGGTCGGAGAGATATTATATGAATTAAATTTTGATTTTGAATCTTTAGGAACAAAAAAAATAATGGCTTTTTCCGTCCCGATATATCAAACTTTGGAAAATGGCGGCCTTATTTTAATTGATGAATTTGGAGCATCAATGCACCCTGATTTAACAAAATTTATTTTAGGCTTATTTTTTAATAAAAATACTAATAAAAAAAATTCTCAAATACTTTTTAATTCGCAAACAACATCACTTTTAAATTCATTAATTTTAAGAAGAGATGAGATTTATTTTACTGATAAAGATGAAAAACAAATTACGAGGTTATATTCTTTAAAAGAATTTTCCGTTCGAAAAAAAGATAAAATCGAACAAGCTTTTGTTAATGGAAGATATGTTTTGCCTCCACAAACCGATGAATCAGGAATTAAATTATGATTAAAGACAAAGCAATATATTTTTTATTTCTTGAAGGTGATTATAATGCAACCGAGAAAAATTATTTTAAAAATTTTCAAAATAGAAAAAATGATTATACTTTGAAATTTATTCCTACTCACAACAGCGAGCCGGAATCAATGATGAAATATGCAAAAAAACGGTTGGCTGCAAATGGTTATAATAAAGATAATGATCAAGTCTTTCTTTTAGTCGATGTTGACAACGATACTAAAAGAAATGAAATAATAAGAAAAAATCTTCAAGTAAAAGCAAAAAAGAATAAATATAAATATATTTTTTCAAATCCTTGCTTTGAATTACGGTTTTTAAATCATTTTAAATTTACTTTGAAACAATATTCGAACCAAGATGAATTGATTGCTGATTTAAAGAAATATATTCCAAATTATTCAAAAAATTTAGAAGTGTTTGGTTTATTAATAGACGAAATAAAAGTAGCTATAGTAAACTCAAAAAATCAATTAAAAAACAAAAACAGCGATGTTCCAGCAACACCTGGAACTTTGGTTTTTGAATTAATTAGCCTATTACATTATCTTAAATAAATATCATGTGAAATTGCTGTTAATAATTTAACCTAGCTTTATTTATTTTCTAATTCAATGTCAATAAATGTAAAATTTCTTATTATAATCCTTTTTAATTAACATTTTATTGATTTTCAAATCTAATATATGACAAATTCAAATATTATTGTCCCTTTTCCATATATATATATATATATATATATTGGCGAATAAGAGTAAATGCCTTAATATGAACTCATATAATTAGGAGGAAATACAATAATGATTAAACTAATTAAAAGAAAAGCTAAAAGAGCATTTACTCTTATCGAACTTGTCGTTGTTATTGCAGTAATTGCTATTTTAGGTGGTGTTGCCGTTGCAGCTTATTTTGGTATTACTAATAATGCTAAAGAAAGCGCTGATGAACAAGCTGTCACTCAAATGAACACTATTTTACTTGCTAATGAAATAGAAAATGGTCCAACCGATTTGATTGATATGTTTCAAGTTTTAAATGAAAATGGTTTAGATGTTGAGGATTATAAACCTCTTTATCAAGATAGATATTTTTTCTGGGATAAAGAAACAAATATAGTTTTATATACCGATAATGAATATAATGTGTTATTTCCAGAAGATAATGCTGGCGAAAATATTAAATCTAAATCAACAATTTATAGTTTAACTGGTCAAATTGCTGAAGAAAAAGTAACTATTGAGGAAAAAGGAACAGTATCAATTTCTAGTGCTGGAGAATATGTGAGCTTTATTAATCAGGCAAAAGACAATAGTGCTAATAAAGGAAGTTACACAATTAATTTAACGAGCGATATTAATTTAATGGGTGCCGATTCTTCTTTAGGTGAAATTAAGGACGCCGATATTACTATAAACGGCAATAATCACACCATTTCAGGAAGTTATGCCGCTGATTATGTTTATCACGAAGCTTCTGGCTCAGTTAATCCAAAACAATATAATGTAGGACTTATTGGAAGTATTACTGATTCAAACGTTACCATTAAAGATTTAACAATTGAAAATGCATCAATTGGTCTTGCTGATTATAATGCTGGAAGTATGGGCATTTTGGTTGGACAATTTATAGCCAATAGCGAAGAAAGTTCATTAACAATTGATAATGTGAAAATTGTTAACAGCAATGTTTATGGAAAAAATAAAGTCGGTTCTTTAGTAGGTGCAATTTCAGGTAGTAAGGAAATTAATATAACAGTTACAAATACAACTTTTGAAAATGTAAATGTTTATAGTGCTGAAGGCGAAGTTGGTTCGATATTTGGAACGGTAAGATCATCGGGGGAAAATACTATCAAAATTGATGAAACAACTGTTAATTCAGCAAAATCAAATGTTAATGCTTCTTTAGTAGATGATGGGCATAGAACTACTTATGAATTCTCAAGTAATGAAATTGAGCTTTCAAATAATGAGAGCTTAAAAGGGGAAAAAGAAAAAGTTTCGTTAGGAGTTAGCAATAAAATTGTTACTTATTTAACTCAAAATTTTGAACCTACTATTGAGAATGGTTTTACACGTTATAGATTTACTGAAGCAGAATTATTTTGGTATGGTTCAACAAAAACTGGTTATTATGATGATGGAACAAATAAATTCCGATTAGATTATTATTATCATTGCGAATTTGATCAAAAATTTCCATTTAATTTTAACGGATCAAATCCTAGTGCCTAGTAAATCTTTTAACTAACAAAAGGATAAAATTAATATGAATACAATATTTATTATATTTTTAGCATTATGGATAATTGTTTTATTATTTTTATTTATAACAATGATCTATATGTTAATAACTAAAAAGAAAAGAATAGATATTAAATCTATTAATAAAAATAAAAAGAAAAAAGAAGTTAATAACTAACTTATTAATTAATGTTTATATTGTTTATAGGAGTAGATAACTACTTTATCTACTCCTTAATATAATAAATGATGTCATAATATATACATTTATGTATATATTCCACTTATTTATTTGTCTAAATTAATTTCATCAATTAAAATAAATGAGTGTTTAATAAAAATTTTAATTAATTGATTAATTAGATTGAAAGGAGATAAAACAATTATGATTAAATTAATTAGAACAAAAGCTAAAAGAGCATTTACTCTTATCGAACTTGTCGTTGTTATTGCAGTCATTGCTATTTTAGCAGGTGTCTCAGTTGCAGCTTATTTTGGTGTTACTAATAGTGCAAGAGAAAGTGTAGCCTTACAAGAAGGCGAACAACTCAAAACATTAGCTGCATCCGTTGCTACCGATGGAGAAAATGCCACGGTTAAAGTTGGAGATTCTACATCATCATATACCTTAACTTATGGAATTAAGGGTTTAACTGTTGAAAAACAAAAACAAGGCGACACAGAATTAACAGAATTAACAGCTCCTGAACTTGACGCTGTTTTTACTTTTATCTATTTTGAAGGATCTGAAGGCGAATATACTGAAGGTGATCAAAGATTTGGAGCTAATGAAAGCAAAGAAATAGTCGCTGTTTTAAATTACTATGTTGAAAGTAACGCAAGTGGTAAAGCTGTTGTAAGTGGCGTTGAATATACAAAAGATGATGGCAAAGTAAAAGCACCTATTAAATTTGCTTCTGATTTTGATTCTTTAAAATTTGAAACTACTGCAGGAGTAGATAGAATTTATTCTATTAGTGCTTAATAATTTTGACCAAGTAAAATTGAAGTTTATTATTTAAATTAACACTTTATTTATAACTTATTTATAAAAAATCGAGCGAGTTAATAACTTGCTCTTTTTTATTTATTCTCCTAATTGATGACATATTTTTTATAAAAATATATTCTTTTATAATTTATATAATAAATTATAGAAGAATTAAGGTATAATATTTAAGATTTATCTAATTTTTATTATTAATAGATAAATATATTTTTATTTTAATAAATAAATGAAAAATATTATAAGAAAGCGAAATAAAAGTAAAACTAAAGATATTAAATTAAAAAAAGGTTTTACATTAATCGAATTAGTTGTTTCAATCGCTAGCGGATCAATTATTACTGTTGGATTAGTTGCGATGATTATTTTTATTTCGCTTTCTTATAATAATATAACTTCTTTAAATAATTCTTTAAAAGACTCTGAAGAATTAAAACTAGTAATTAAAGATGAATTAGACTCATATACTTTTGATGAATTAAGTAATAATGTTAAGCTTATAGAATATAACAATAATTATGTTGATGATAAATATCAAGATTTTAAATTAAGTGATAAGAAGAATGAATATGCTTTATTCTATATCATTACTACTAAAAATGTTAGTAGTAATGATATAGAAGAAGATATTGATACTACTTTAAGTAGTATCAATATCTATTACTATTCATTAAATAGTTCGTTACATCAATTACATAATTTTGAATTTAATAAAAGAACATATCTATTAGAAGAATATACACTAAATATAACTGATTTAACTAAATATGAAGATGAAACATTATTTTTTAGCGATAACAATATATCGATAGTTAAAGACTTTGGTAATGAAGAATATAATAAATATAATCCCTCTTTATCTATTAAAGATGGTATATTTAATTTAAGTTTATATTTTAATTATAATAATGAAGAAAATAATGATAATAACTCTTTATTCCATTTTTCTTATTTAAGAAAAGATAAATAAAGAGTTATTATCATTTAAATATTTAAGAAATAAGTATTAATTAAAGAAAGGAAGATAAATTGATATGAGTGAATTAATTAATAATAATACAAATATTACTAATACTAATACTGATACTAATAGTAAAGATAAATATAAGATTGATATCTTATTAATAGATATAAATAATGAAATTAAACTTCAGTTTAATTTCTATTTATCTAATAATAATAACAAAAAGAAATATCTTAAAGAGATTATTTATAATGATGAAAAATCTTTAAAAGGAGAATTCCTTTCTTTTGTTAAAGAAAATAATATAAATTATGAAAGAAGAGTTAATTTATATTATTTATCGACTAATAATTTTTATGAATTATCTCATCTTCCTTCTTTAAGTAAAAGCAAATGTCATAAAGTTATTGATAACAACTTAAAAGATTCTTTTTTAGATTCTTATAAAGATGAAGTAAAAGAAGAAACTAAAATAATAAAATTAAAAAATAAAAGATTATTATCAACAACTTCTTTAATAAAAAAAGAAATTTTAAATAAATATAAAAAGATTGTTACTTCCTTAAATTTAATTTGTTTCTCTTTATCTAATTTAGCTACTTTTTATGCTAAAAAAGTTAATAACGAATATAAAGACACTAATGCTTATTTAATTGAAAATGAACATTTTGTTTTAATCCTTTATTTTTTAGAACATCATTTCATTAAATCATCTCTTTTTTCTCCACTTAAAGGATTTGGTGGAGAAAAAGTATATGATTTAATTAATGATGTTAATTCTTTTAAATATCATATCGAAAGATTATTTGATAATTATGATTTTAAAAATATTTATTTTGATTCATTAAATAGATTTTTAATTGATGAAATGGATACGATTAATCCTTCTTTATATAGCTATTTAAAGGTTGATTCTTCTTTAGCTTCATTATCTTTTCCTTTATTTAAAAATACTTTTTTAAGCGATAAGAGCAAATATTTTGATTTTAAAAGAGGTTTTTCAATTATTGAAGTAGTTGTTTCATTACTTTTATTTACTTTAGCAATTGGATTTAGTTTTGGAGGAATAATTCTTTATTCTTCTTCCTATACATCTTTAAATGATTTTATTTTACTTAAGAATTCAATGGATAATATAGTTTCCTCCCTTTCGATTGATAATTCATTTATAACAAGTAAATTACCAATCGGAGACGTAGTAAATAAAACATATCATATTTATTTATCTAAGGATGATTCATTATCTTTAGATTATCCAAAAGAAGATTCTTATTTTAAATTTGATTATAAAGAAGAAATAGAATCTATTATTAATGATCCTGACAATAGTTTTTATGAATATGAATACGATTTTAAAATAATTAGTTTAACTAATATTTCTTCTATTTCTTCTAATAATGTAACAATGGATGATATTACTTTAATTTATGAGAATAATTAATAAAAATTTACTTAAAAATAATAATAGTAAAAAGATTAAGAAGAATACTATTTTTAATAATAAAGGATATATATTATTGACTACCTCAATAATAATCTTTGTTGTATCTACTATTTTATCTTCTTTATCAGCTGGATTTATTTTTTATAACAATTTATATCATTCCTCTTTAAAAGAAGATGATTCTTTTAAAGAGAGTGAAGTTAATAACTTAAAAAAAGACGTTATTAACTTCACTTATGCTAATTATTTTGATCTTTTATATATGTTAAAAGATGGCTCTACTAGTAAAATAGAAGAAATAACAAAAGATGAAGATAATAATACTGAAACAAAAGAAGAATATTTTGTTTTAGATTTATTAAAAGATATTAATTATGATTATAAATTTACTAATGATGAAATAGAAAAATATTTTGATTTAAGTGGTTATAATAAAGAAGAAGATTCAGAAGAATATGAATCTCAAATAGTTTATTTAATTGATCAGGCTTCTTCAAAAATATATGATAAATCACGAGCTAGTAGTGAAGATGCAAGCAAAAAACTTTTAGATCCTGTAATTGATGAAAAAAGAATAGGTTCTTATAAAGTAGATCAATATTTTAATGATTTAAATGAAGATATTTCAATTTCTTTATATACTAAAAAATTAAGTTTTAATATGAATTTTACTTCTTTATCTTTATCTTCAAAAGAAAATAGAATTTATTATGCCTACGATAATATAGGGGTAGCATATTTAGCACATTTATTTGATTTTAGTATTGAAATTAAAAATGATTCTTATCGATTAACTTTAAATTTTACTAATTATAGTATCAATAAAGAACCCGATGAAGCTAAAAAATACCCATTTGAATATATGAAAAATCCTAATTATAACGAGGCTAGTGAAGGAGAAAATGAGTCTCCTACTATTGAAGAAGGTGAAGAAGCTATTAATCCTGATGAAGGAAGTGAAGAAGAGGTAACTTCATATAATCAAATAATAAAATTAGATTTAACAATTGACTCGACTTTAGAAAAAATTAATTAACTAAATAAAAAAGAAAGGAATGAAAAAGGGATAAAAGATGTATATTGAACCATCACTTGATTTATTTTTATCAATATTAATACCAATCGTATTAACATTTTTAAGTGTAGTATTTGGTTCATTTTTTGCTTCTTTTTCTTTTAGATATATCAATGAAATAAGTTATAAAGATGAAAAATATTCTTTTTGTGATAACTGTCATCACCGCTTATCATCACGAGATTTAATACCTATTTTTTCATTTTTGTTTTTAAAAGGTAGATGTAGATACTGCAAAGAAAAAATACCTATTTATGCATTTCTTTTTGAAATATTGTCATTATTTTTCTTTTTAGGACTTTATTTTTATGGACTATATGTTTTAAATGATTTTGTAGGTAGCAATTATATTCCTTATATTTATGTATTTGATATATTTATAGCTTTTTTCTTATTTATCGGGGCTTATATTGATTTTAAAAAATATGAAGTACCTTATACTATTTTAATCTTAATTGCTTCATTTATTGTTGCTCAATACATTATTAAATGTATTATTTACCAGGATTATCTACTTGTTGATTTAATTGGTTTAATCTTTCCTTTAGCATTATTTACAATTATTTATTTAATATATTTTTATATATTAAAAAAAGAACCGATTGGACTTGCTGATGTTACTTGTTTTACATTTATTGGTTTAAATATAGGAATATTTAATATTGTTATTTTATTATTTATCTCTTCGATGTTTGCAATTATATATTACATTTATAATGCAATTAAAATTAGAAGATACTCTTTAAGAGTATCTTCTAATAAAAAAGAAAATAACAAAAAAGACAAAGATGATTTATCTTCTTATGAAGAAGAGGTTATTTATAATAATAACGCTCTCCCTTTCTTTCCATTTATTGCTTTAGCTTATTTTGTTATTTTCTTTATTAAAGATTTTATAAATGAAGAGATTATTTCTTATCTAAGTGATTTTATTAACTTTTATTAATATATTTTTATTTTTAAAAAAGGAGAAAAGATATATGCCGATATTTAATTATACTGGATATGATGAAAATTCGATGATTGTTAAAGATCGAATGAAAGCTCAAGATGAGAGTGAACTTAAAATTAGATTAAAAGAAGTAGGTGTAACTTTAATTGAATCTAAAAAAGAAAAAGAAAAAAGACAAAGTAATTTTTTTGCTGTTTCAAGTCGAGTTTCTCGTCAAGAATTCATTACTTTTTGTGAAGAATTCGCAATTATGCTTAATACCGGAAGTGATTTAAGTGAATGTTTAGATGTTTTAAGAAAACAAGATTTTAATATTATTTTTAAAAACGTTATATCTGAAGTTTATGAAAGGGTCTTAGAAGGTAGTTTACTTTCAACCGCTTTAAGAAAACATAAAAAAATCTTTCCAGATTATTTTTGCTCGATGGTTTATATTGGAGAGATTAGTGGCAATTTAGCTAGTGTTTTAAGAAAAGCAAGTGATTATTATGATAACGATCAAAAAATTAAAGCTAAAGTTAAGTCTTCAATGGCTTATCCAATCTTCCTTTTTATTGTTGTTGTTGCAATCTTTTTCCTTTTAATGATTTATGTTGTCCCAATGTTTTCTGATATGATTCTTCAATATGGTCAAGAGCCACCATTATTAACTCAAATAGTTATGGCAATATCTGATTTTTTTGTTAATAACTTATTATATATAGTAATTTTTGTTATCGCTTTAGTTTTAGCTTTATTTATATTTTTCAAAACTAAAATAGGTAAATTAGTTAAAGAAGCAATTTTAATTAAAACTCCTCTTATTCGTAAGGTTAAAATTAATTCAATTACTACCCGTTTTGCTTCTTCATTTTCTACTTTGATTGGAAGCGGGATGACCGTTTTACAGGCGATGAAAGAAATGCCAAAAATTATTGGAAATGAATATTTTACTAAGAAATTTAACTTTGCAATCGAAGAGGTTTCAAATGGTAAAAAATTATCTCGAGCTTTAGAAAATTGTGGTTTTTTCCCTGCTTTATTTATTCAAATGGTAAAGGTTGGGGAAGATAACTCGGCTTTAACTGAATCTTTAGATAAAGTTGGAACATATTATTCGCACGTCTTTAATAACTCTTTAACTAGAGCAGTTGCATTATTAGAACCAATTGTTATTGTTATTATGGGTGTTTTGGTAGGAATTATTCTTTTAGCAGTCATGCTTCCTATTTTCCAACTTACAACAGCACCACTTGCTTAATATTAAAAAGATTAAATAAACATCTTAAGGAGAAATTATTACTATGAAAATAAATGATTACTTAAAAGAAGAATTTGTTAAAAGTGGATTAATCAGTAAAGAAGAAGGATTAGACTATCTTTCTAAAGCAAATAATGAAGATCGATTATTACATGATTATTTAATTAATACTTTGAAATTTAATAAAGATACAGTATTAACATTAGTTGGGAAAATTTTTAATATTCCTTATTATGAAGGATTTAATATTTATAACCTTGATAATGGATTAGCTTCATCCTTTAATAAAATGTTTATTATTCAAAAAAGGATTGTTCCTTTTAAAAAAGACGATAATAATGAATATATTATCGTCTTAATTGATAACCCTTTTTCTCTTGATGAAGTAAGTAAAATTAGATATTACACTGCTTTAAAATATAAAGTATATCTAATTGATTCTAAAGACATGGATTCTTTAATTTTTACAATTGATAATAAATCAAAAAGAGAAGAAGCTGCCGATAAATTTAAAAAAGAAGAAGGTTATACTGATGAAGATGAAAAGGTAGAAAGACTTGAAGATTTTGTTGATGGTCCATCAGTTCAACTTGCCGACACTCTTTTAAAAGAAGCTTTAAATGAAAAAGCTAGTGATATTCATATCGAACCAATGGAAGACAAAGTTAGAGTTAGATTTAGAGTTGATGGTGTTTTAAAAGAACACGCAACGATCGATGCTAAAAATTATCAATCTTTAATCTCTAGATATAAGATTATGTCTCGACTCGATATTGCTGAAAGAAGAGTTCCTCAAGATGGTAAAATTAACTTTAATTATAACGGAATAGAATACGATTTCCGTGTTTCGACTCTTCCTATTCAATATGGTGAAAAAATTGTTATTAGACTTTATAACTCACTTGATAGCGGTGAAAGTTTAGAAGATATTATTCATGATAAAGAAGATTATAACGATATTAATGAGCTTATCTCTTCTCCTCATGGAATTATTCTTTTAACCGGACCTACTGGTAGTGGAAAAACAACCACTTTATACAGTGTTTTAAAAAGATTAAATAATGTTGGTGTTAATATTATTACTGTTGAAGATCCGGTTGAAAATGATATTAGTGGCATTAATCAACTTCAAGTTAATAATAAAGTTGATTTAACTTTTGCTCGTTCACTTAGATCTATTCTTAGACAAGACCCAAATATCATAATGGTCGGTGAAATTAGAGACTCTGAAACTGCTCATATTGCAGTTCAAGCAGCTATTACAGGACACTTAGTTTTAAGTAGTGTCCACACAAATGACGCTTTAACAACTATTACCCGTTTAATTGATATGGGTGTTGAACCTTATCTTGTTAGTGATGCTTTACTCGGCGCTATTTCTCAAAGACTTGTTAGAAGATTATGTCCTAAATGTAAAAAAGAACATATTGTTACTCATGAAGAATCAATGTTTTTAGACGATGTTAAAGAGGGCGATATTATTTATGAGGCTCGCGGATGTGAATCATGTAACTATTCAGGATATAATGGCAGAATTGCTGTTTTCGAAATTTTGAAAATGAATGATGTTTTAAGAAGAGCGGTTGCTAATTCTTATGAAGATATTGAAAAAATTAGATCTCTTGCTCATGAAAATAATTTTAAAGAAATTAATGTTAAAGCCTCTAAACTTGTTAAAGAAGGACTTATTTCTTTAGATGAATACAAATCAATTATTAATGTTGTTGAAGTAATGGAAAACAAAAAGAGACACCATGAACATGCTAAGACAACAACTAGTAGTAATGAAAACTATATTAATTAAATATTACTAGATAAAAATTTTAATCGACTAGTTTTTAACTAAAAGTTGCTTTTAAACTCAATTTTAAACAATTAATGGAAAAAGGATT
>CALVMY010000024.1 GCA_944349405.1 uncultured Bacilli bacterium
GTCGGATTAGATGTTTTATAAACTAAGGAATAATAAATCTTTCCTAATTTAGCAAAGGTCAAAATATCTTCGCTTGTATTAACTAAATTTGCACCTAAATCGATAACAACAGTCTTTTTATCACCTAATAAGGTTGGAAAAGATGTAATTAATCCAGGTCTTTTAATTCCAGGAATTCGTTTAACTTTAAAAATGGCAGCAGTCAATAAAGCGCCAGTTGATCCAGCAGAAATAATCCCATCATAATCATTGTTTATTAATTCTTTTATTCCGCAAATTAAAGATGAAGATTCATCTTTTAAAGCACTCATTGGATCAACATCCATCTTTAAAGTCGTTGTTGAATAAACTAATTTAACATTTTTTTCATTTTTAAATTCATCGATATTTTCTTTATTACCGACAAGAGTTAAAAATGTATCATCATGTTCTTTTAAAAAATTTTTGACAGCTTCTGAAGTAGCACTATAGCCATTATCTCCGCCCATCATGTCAATTACTAAATTAATCATTTTTATTCAACTCCAATAATAAATGAATAAACAGGTTGTTCACCTTTTCTTATATCTAAATCAACAAATTCGTATTTCTTTTCAAATTCTTTTTTAATTTTTTCCATTTCTCTTTCTTTAATATCTTCACCACATAAAATCGTCACAACCGCACTATCTTCATCAATTAAAGTTTCTAATAATGCATTTAAAGCTTTAAATTTATCTTTGTGGCAAGAAATAATATCTTTAGTTTCTCTAATGGCCATAAATTGGTCTTTTTTAACACTTACACCATTAATTTCAGTATCTTTAATAGCAAAAGTAACGGCGCCTGATTTAACACTTCCAATGGCTTCTTGCATAGTTTCAGTGTTATCTTCTTCATTTAATTCAGAATTAAAATTCATTGCGGCAACAACACCTTGCATAATTGTTTTAGTTGGAATGACATTAACATTAACTTTCCCTTCCAAAACGTCTTTAGTTTGATTTGCTGCCATAATGATATTTCCATTATTAGGGAAAATATAAATTGTTTCAGCATTTGCTTCTTCAATTGCTTTTAAGAAGTCATTGGTTGATGGATTCATTGTTTGGCCGCCACTAACAATATAATTGACTCCAATTTCTTTAAACAATTCATCGATTCCTCTTCCTGATGATGTGGCAATAAGGGCATATTTTTGTTTTTCTTTTTTCATTTCGTTTAATTTTGGGGCAGCTAATGGGGCTTTTTTAAGTTCGCTTGCTGCCATATGAGGCCCTTTATTATTTTCTTCATTAAAAAGAATTTCATGATGTTGCTCAGTCATGTTTTCACATTTTAATTTAACAAATTCACCGAATTGTTGAGCATAATTAAATATATCACCAGGTCTTAATGTATGAACATGGACTTTAATAATATCTTCATCTTGAACAACAACTAATGAATTTCCGTGTGAATTTAAAACATTAGTAAATCTATTTTTATTAAAAGCTTTTTTAGACTCGGTTGGACCTAATCTTAAAATAAATTCTGTGCAATAGCCAAATTCTTCTTCACTAAATTGAGTTTGAGCTTGTGAAGTACTAACTTCCATGGCACTTGCTTCATTACGTTCAATAAAATTGCCTAAGATACAATCATACATTCCATCAATAATTTTGCAAAGTCCAGCTCCACCGCTATCGACAACTCCGACTTCTTTTAAAACTGGCAAAAGATTTGGGGTTCTTTCTAAAGATGCATAGGCTTCATCTTTTAAAATCTTTAAGGCATCTTCAATGCTCATTTTAGAAGTGACTGTTTTATTTAATTTAGTGCTAGCTTCTCTAATAACAGTTAAAATAGTTCCTTCTACAGGTTTAATAACTGCTTTATAAGCAACTTTTGCTCCACTATCGAAAGCTTCTGCAAAGCCTTTAGCATCAACTTCCTTTTTATCTTTTAATCCTTCCGCAATTCCTCTAAAAATTTGAGAAGTAATAACTCCACTATTTCCTCTAGCTCCCATTAACAATCCTTTTGAGAAAGCTTTTGCAATAGCATAAATATCTGTATCATTTCTAGAAGAGATTTCTTTTGCTCCACTAGTCATTGTTAAATTCATATTCATACCAGTATCACCATCAGGAACTGGGAAGACGTTTAAAGCGTCGACTTCTGGGTATGAATTATATAAATTATTAGCACCGCTAATAACTAAATTTTTAAAAATCTGTCCATTAACTGTCTTCATAATTAACTCCAAATAATAAATGAATTAAAGAACTTTAAGATCTTCAACATATACATTGATGCTTTTGAAAACATCACCATAATGCTTTTTTAAAAAATAAAATAATCGTTTAGAAACTTCGTTAATAATTTCAGTAATCTTTAATCCATAAGCTAAAACTAAATAGACGTTTACAATATAGCGTCCATTTATATCTTCTAATACATCAATTCCGCTTTGATATTTTTCGCCTTTTAAAAAGGAAATAGCTGAATTTACAGTTAAAACATCAGCCAAACCAACAACTCCATAGCAAGCAGAAACAATATCACCGACAAATGTAATAAGTTCTTTTCTATTAATATCAACTTTTGTTGAAACTTTTTTTGTTTGTTTTTCTTTTTCCATAAAATTCTTATTTATTTTTGCCTTCTTATTATATCATATCGTATCTGTTTTTTAAGTAAAAAATAAGTAAAAATACTTAACAAAAATATCTCTATATAACAAAAAAAAGCCCAGCGACTTGCTATTCTTGCTCAAGGAGCTACCTTCGCCATTGCAGTGCTTAACTTCTCTGTTCGGGATGGGAAGAGGTGTGTCCACTGTATCATCGTCACCAGACTTAAATTTAAGA